>JAYUYF010000402.1:0-20227 GCA_043752605.1 Roseiflexaceae bacterium | reverse complement strand
CCACCACCGGCTTGTTACGGAAGAAAAAGCCATCGCAGGTGGCGCAGTACGAAACGCCCTTGTTCGCCAGCCGATCCTCGCCCGGAACACCAAGCTTGCGCGGCGATGCACCTGTCGAGATGATCAGCGAATCGGCGGTGATCACCTCGCCGCTGTCGGTCGTCAGCCGGAAGGGCCGCTCGGAGAGATCGACCTGTTCGATCAACGTATCGAGAAACTGCGTACCAAACTTGGCCGCCTGCTTCTCCATGTTATCGGCGAGCTCGAAGCCACCGATCGCATCAACAAAACCCGGATAATTCTCGACTTCGCTGGTGGTGGCGATCAGCCCGCCGGGTTGCAAACCACGGATGACCAACGGCTCCAGACTGGCGCGCGCGGCGTAAAGTGCGGCCGTCAGCCCTGATGGCCCCGATCCAATAATGACGACTTTGCTATGCATGCGAATGGCTCCCTGTCCTGATCTCTGGTACGATATCGTCCATCATGATGGTACTATACCACACGAATCACACGATGTGCTGTAATCCAGATTACCCCCCCTGGGTATTGGGGTATACCGGCGAAATCGGTGACGCGCGCAGCATTGGGCGCATGAGCAGATGACCCGTTCGGCGCGCCGATCCACGACCAGTGTATGAGTAGCTGAACGCGTGATACTATGCGATCATGCGAAGGTGCAGACGGACGAGCGCTCTGCGGACGCACGGTACGTTATGCACACGCTGCGCCGCATGCTGGCACTCATCATGATCCTCACCGGCACCCTGGGTGCCCTCACCGCACACGCCGCAACGCCGACGCTCTGGCTCAATGAAATCCTGCCAGACCCGACCAGCGGCCCGGAGTGGGTCGAGTTGTACAATCCGGGTGAAGACGCGCACGATCTGAGCGGCTGGGCGATCGATGACGGGCCGGGTGGCAGCACCGCACAGTACATCGCAAATGGTACGACGATCGATGCGTACGGGCTGCTGGTGATCACGATCAGCGGTGCAATGCTAAACAACAGCGGCGATACAGTACAGCTGCTCGATGCGAGCGGCGCGGTTCACGATAGCCACAGCTACTCACGTGCGACAAAGGGCCGCAGCTTTGCCCGCAGCGCCGACGGTGCCGCGTGGACGCTCGCAGATCCAACGCCCGGTGAACTCCCGACGGTGGCGCCATCGCCCGAGTCTGAGCCAACCACGACGGTGGCGACGACGACCGCGACCACCGAACCCACCGCGACCGACGCAGAACCGACTCGGACGGACGCAGCATGCTGCGTCCCAACAATGGTCATTGCGCCGACGGCGACCGCGATGGACACCCCCACCGCGACCGCCGAACCCACGGTGACCGACGCAGCATGCTGCGTCCCAACAATGGTCATTGCGCCGACGGCGACCGCCGAACCCACCGCGACCGACGCCCTCACCGCGACCGCCGAACCCACGGTGACCGACGCCCTCACCGCGACGGACACAGCATGCTGCGTCCCTACGGTATCGCCCACCCGCACGCCATCGCCCACCCGCACGCCGTCGTTCACGCGCACGCCGTCGGCCACGCGCACGCCGTCGTTCACGCGTACCCCGACCGAAACCGATACGCCCGAACCTACCGATACGCCCGAGGTTGTGCCACCGCCGACATCGACGCGCACACTCTCGCCCACCCGCACGCCATCGTCGACGCGCACACCGTCATTCACGCGCACGCCAACCGAGACTGATACACCCGAACCGACGGATGACCCGACCGCAACGCGTACACCATCGCCGACTAAGACGCAAAGTTTAGCATCTGTACCAACGCCTTCGTTTACCCGCACACCATCGTCGACGCGCACGCCGTCGTTCACCCGTACTCCGACCGAAACCGATGTGCCTGACCCGACCGATGCACCGACCAATACCCGTACTCCCTCGCCCACCCGTACCCCCTCATCGACGCGTACCCCCTCGTTCACGCGTACCCCCTCGTTCACGCGTACCCCCTCGTTCACGCGTACCCCATCTACGTCTCAGACGCAAAGTGTGGCGTCTCTACAGACCTCATCGTTCACCCGCACCCCGTCGGCCACGCGTACCCCAATCGAAACGAATGCGGCGAATGGGGCCGGGGCGGACGCCGCATGCTGCGGCCCTACGCCATCGTCCATCCGCGCCAGCGCAGCGGCAACCGGGCCACGCTACCTTGGCCCGGCAACGCCGGTGCCGACCGTTGCATTCGATGTGCGGGCCGAGGAATCGAATAACAAGCCGACAGATGCGGCAGCACCTACGCACTTCAGCATGGGTGGGAGCGCGCTCTTAATCATTGGTGGTGGCAGCCTGCTGCTGGCCGAACGCCGCCGCAGACCGGCCGATTCTGAGGATGGCGTGCTATAATGCAACAGGATTGTTCGCACATAGCGGAGCAGCGGCATGCTCTCAAACCACGAGGTCGCCGATGTCTTCGCGGCGATTGCCGATACGCTCGAGATCCTTGGCGAGGATCGGTTTCGCGTGCAGGCCTACCGCCGCGGCGCTGAGGCCGTGATCGATTTGCCCGAGCCGCTGAGCCGCTATCGCGATCGGCACGCCCTCGAAGCAATCCCCGGGATTGGCAAGACGTTTGCCGAAAAGATTACCGAGTTGCTCGATACAGGCGAGCTCGAGCTGTACATGCGTCTCGCAAAGCAGGTGCCGCCGGGTGTGCGTGAACTGTTGCGCGTACCAAACCTCGGGCCACGTACCGCAGGGCGGCTATACAGCGAGCTGGGCGTGGCTGGCCTGGCCGATCTGAAGCGCGCCGCCACCGATGGCAGGCTGCGTGGGATCAAAGGGTTTGGCGATAAGACCGTGGCCGCGATCCTCGTGAGTATCGCCGCGATCGAGGCGCGTGGTGATCGTACGCTGCGCTACGATGCACTGCGCTCGGCGCTGGCGCTGTGCGTTGGGCTGCGCGCCCAGGGTGTGGGAACGATCGACATCGCTGGAGAACTGCGCCGCGGCTACCCGACGGTGGACGAGCTGCGGCTGCTGGCAACGACCGATGCCGCCGATCAGACACTCGACGCATTTTGTGCATTGCCGGCAATCGCACAGATCGCGACGCGCGACGCAACTGCGGTGACGGTCATCTTGCAAAATGGCCAGCGAGCCACCCTGGCGACGGCGACGCCCGGCCAGCGCGGTGCACTGCTCCTCTGGCACACCGGCGATGCCGCACACCTGGCCGAACTGACAGCCCGCGCCGCGCCGATGGGCATACAGCTCAGCGTCACCGGATTGGTCAATAGCGCAGGCAAGCCGCTGGACTGCCCAGACGAGCGCACGCTGTACACGCGGCTCGATCTGCCGTTTATCGATGCTGAACTCCGCGACCAGCCCGATGTCTTGGCGCGGGCGACGCGTGGTGCATTGCCGACATTGATTGTGGCGAGCGAGCTACGCGCCGATCTGCATATGCACAGCACCTGGAGCGATGGTACAGCGAGTATCGCCGCGATGGCGGCAGCGGCCCAGGCACGCGGCTACGGGCACATGGCAATCACCGACCACGGCGCGTACCTCGGCGTCACCAACGGGCTCGATGCCGCACGGCTGCGCGCCCAGGCCGCCGAGGTGGCCGATCTCAACGCGGCATTTGCCGCGCAGGGCAGCAATTTTCGCATTCTGCACGGTGTCGAAGTCGATATTCTGGCCGATGGGGCGCTGGCGCTGGCGGATGATGTGCTCGCACAGCTCGATATCGTCATCGCCGCACCGCACGTTTCACTTCGGCAGAACGCGGCCGAAGCGACCGCGCGGATCGTGCGCGCGATCCGCAATCCGCACGTGGATATCATCGGGCATCCGACCGGGCGGCTGATCGGGCGGCGTGAGGGCTTGCCAATCGACATCGACACGATCGCCGCCGAGGCCGCTGCGCGCGGCACACTGCTGGAAGTCAACTGCGGCCCGGATCGATTGGATCTGGATGCCGAGCTAATACGACGCGCGCTGACGCACGGCGCACAGTTTACGATCGATAGCGATGCGCATCACCCGGATAATCTGGAGTGGATCACGCTGGGCATTGATACCGCACGGCGTGGTGGCGTGAGCGCCGCACTGGTTGCCAACACCTGGGAATGCGCGGCATTGCTCCAGCACGTTGGCGCACGAGAGGAGCAGCAATGACGACAATCTTTTCGCGGATCGTGGCAGGTGAGATCCCGTCGGCGGCAATCTACGAAGACGAATTGACCTTTGCGTTTCTCGATATCAGCCCGGCGAGCGTCGGCCACGCGCTGGTGATTTGCAAGCACGAGCACACTGATCTGCTGGCCGTCCCGCCCGAGACGCTGGCGGCCGTCGCACAGACGACGCAGCGGGTGGCGCGGGCGATCATGACCGTGTTGCAACCAGACGGCATCACTGTCGTGCAGAACAACGGCGCGGCCGCTGGTCAGACCGTATTCCACTATCATGTCCACGTCATCCCACGGCACGCGGGCGATGGCGTTTTGCAGACCTGGGTGCCACAACCGGCCGAGGCTACCGTGCTGGCAGATCTGGCCGCGCAGCTTCGTACAAGTACTTCCGCAGTGTAGCCAATTGAGAGACAGGAGACACGCAATGATCGATGATACCACCGGAACCGTTGCCCCCACGCGCGCCGCGCGCCGACGTGACAGCATGCGCGCACGACGTGCGGCGGTCTCGTCGCTGTTGCTGCTGATCTTGCTGCTGCTGATCTTGCTGCTGATCGCCGCCGCCACCGAGCGCGCGGATATCTTGCGGCTCATCTAAAAACATCGGCGGCCGGTGCCGCCAGGGAGATAGTACCGTGGAAGATCGAATTATCGAATTTGTGCGCGCCATGCGCGCTGCGGGTGTCCGTATCTCCGTTGCCGAAGGGCTCGACGCGGGCCGTGCGCTCGAATCGGCGGGCATCAACGATCGCGCGATTGTGCGCGCGGCGCTCAGCGCCACGCTGGTAAAAGAATACCGCGACCAGGAAACCTTCAACGAGATGTTCCCGCAATATTTTGGATTTGATCAGCCGCCAGCGATGGAACAGCCCGGCAGCGGGATGTCGCAGGAAGACCGCGAGAAGCTCGAACAGATTTTGCAACAGATGCTGGCGAATATGAGTTCGGAGCAGTTGCGCCAGTTGTTCGAATCGATGATGACCGGCGAAGGTATGAGCCGCCGCGATGTGCGCGAGTTGCTCGAGATGCTCGCTCAGCAGCAAGGCCAGGGCCAGCCATCACAGAATATGCCGGGGCCATGGGCCGCCCGCAAAGCGCTGCGCCAGGTTGAATTTGAAAAGCTCGAAGAATTGCTCAAGGAGCTGCTCGAACGATTGCGCGAAGAGGGCGTCGAGGCGCAGCAGGTCGAGCAGGTCGAGCAGCAGGCGCAGCAGAACCGTGCGCAACTTGGCCAGCAGGTGGCGGAGGAGGCAGCAGCCGGTGCGCGGCGTTCGATGGACGATGAGCAGCGCGAGCGCCCGTCACTCGAGGATCTACTCGACCAGCCGATCGAGCAACTCGAGTACACCGAGCCCGACGATCTGCGGCGGATCATCGCACGGCTGGCGGCCCAGATTCGCACGCGTGCCTCGCTGCGCCAGAAGCGGGCGACACGCGGCGCGCTCGATGCCAAGCGCACCATCCGCGCCAATATGCGCTACGGCGCGATCCCGATGGAACTGCAACACCGCACACGCCGCCAGAAACCCAAGCTGACGATCATTTGCGATGTCTCGGGTTCGATGCGGCCGGTCAGCAGTTTTATGCTACAGCTTGTGTACGCGCTGCAAGACCAGATCAGCCGCACACGACCGTTTGTCTACTACCGCACGCTCGCAGATGTGGCCAGCGATTTTAACGAACTGCGACCGGAAGAGGCGGTGAGCATCGTGCCGACGCGTGTGCAGGGCGGGCCGTATCAGACGCATCTCGGCGGCGCGCTGCGTACGCTTGCGGGTGAGCATCTGGATGCGATCGATCGCCGGACGACCGTGATTTTCCTCGGCGACGGCGATGACCATCTGGGGCCACCCAATACGTCGGATTTTCAGCAATTGAAACGGCGCGCGCGCCGCATTCTGTGGCTCAACCCCGAGCATCCGTACCGCTGGGAGCGCGAAGACAATCATATGTATGTGTACGGGCCAATGTGTGATGCCGTGCATCACGTGGGTAATCTGCGGCAGCTGGTGGCGGCGGTGGATAACTTATTTGGGTAATTGAGCATTGAAAAGTACAGATTGAGAAATGAAAGCGCATCAGGTTCAATCTTTGATTTTCAATTGTCGCATTTTCAATTGGCAAAGGAGCACCCGATGCGGCTCGAACGAAACCTGGGGATGGATTTAGTGCGCTGTACCGAGGCGGCGGCGTTGCGGGCGGCGCGCTACATGGGGCGTGGCGACAAGATCGCCGTGGATCAGGCGGGTGTCGATGCGATGCGGACGGTGCTCGAAAGCGTACCGATGGACGGCGTGGTGGTGATCGGCGAGGGCGAGAAGGACGACGCGCCGATGCTGTATACCGGCGAGCACGTTGGCACGGGCGAGGGCGCGGAAGTCGACGTGGCGGTGGACCCGGTCGAGGGTACGACGCTGGCGGCCGAGGGCATGCCGGGGGCGATCGCGGTGGTGGCGGTGGCCGAGCGCGGCTCGTTGTACACCTGGGCGGGCGTAGCCTACATGGACAAGCTCGCGGTTGGGCCGCAGGCGCGTGGCGCGGTCGATATCAATGCACCAGTAGCAACGAATATCGCCAGCGTTGCGCGGGCGCTCAACAAGCAGGTCGAAGATGTGACCGTGATCGTGCTCGATCGGCCGCGTCACAAGGATCTGATCCGCCAGATCCGCGCGACCGGCGCGCGGATCAAGCTGATTTTGCACGGTGATGTCTCGGCAGGCGTGATGACCGCCACCGATTTCCCGCCCGCCGATATGCTCATGGGCATCGGTGGTGCCCCCGAGGCAGTGATCACCGCGTGCGCGATGGTCTGCCTGGGTGGCGAGATCCAGTGCAAGCTCTGGCCGCGCAACGACGAGGAGCGCGCGCTGGCGGCGGCGCAGGGGCTCGATCTGCGCAAGGTGTACCACACCGGCGACCTGGTGCGTGGCGAGAACGTGTTCTTTGCGGCGACGGGGATCACCTCGGGGGAATTCTTGCGCGGAGTAAACTTTGTGAGCGGTGGCGCGACGACGCACTCGGTGGTGATGCGCTCGGCATCGGGCACGCTGCGCTACATCGAGGGGCGGCACCGCTGGGACAAGCTGATGAAGATCTCGGATCTGGCGTACACCGGCGCGGGGGTGCCGCACCCGGAGGCGTAGCGATTCTGAGGCCCCTCACCCCCGACCCCTCTCCCACGCCGGGGAGAGGGGAGCGACCTGACCCTCTCCCCCCATTTCCGACGCAGAGAGGCGGCAACATGCATTTTGATGGTATATTCCAGATATGACAATCACTATTACTAACTCATCTTCTATCATCGGATTTGAGAACGTTGGCGGCGGTCAGTGGCCGGTGTGGGATCGCTATTTGACCATTGATGGGAATCGCGCCTACCATATTGGTGATATCTGTGGTACCTGTGCCTTTTTCTTCAACCGTCTCGATGGCGCAAATCAAAGTGTATCTGCAACTGCTATAGCTGAACGCTTGAATACAGGTCAAGCAACTACTGATCCCGATGATCCCGAATTTTTTGCTACGCTCAGTACCATTTTGCCAACTGGGCAGTATCACGTTACGACGATGCACATAGTACCGCACCTCATCACGCTTGGTACAGATGCTGACTATTTCGTACGCGAACAAGTTGACCTTTGGGGTATTGACTCATTTTATGGGCTGCCACACCATCCACACATACCATATTATCGTGGACGATCAATCCCACTTGGAGAGAAGCGGCACCTCTTCGAGTTTATTATTCCAATGTTTCCAGCTAATTGGCTAGACCACGAGCGTGTAGAGCATTATCAGCGCGCCATCACAGTAGGCGTACAGCCGACCGCATTTGTGCTGTCCATACTTGACATCAAACAACCGGCAGTTTGGGACGGCGAGCCAGCAATAACTGAGCATTGGTGTCTTGCTCATTACTTGCTTGACGGTCATCATAAAACATACGCCGCAGCTCGAACCCAAACACCATTACCGGTTGTTTCATTCCTTGCTATGGAGGAGAGTATTGCTAGGACTGCCGATATTGATCTGCTTCTAGCAACGTTGGCGCAATAATCGGCACCCCAACATCGCCATCAACCTGCACACGGATACTGGATTTAGGTCAGCTTTCTACAAAGGGCGGGAGACTGGTTTCGAATTTGATCTATCACCCGCAGCTGATAGTGCGGACGACTATAGCATGGTTGGCGTTCTGCTGGAAGGTCGTGACCGCTCGGCCAATTTTCGCTGGGGAAGCGATCTGTCCGAATGCGCAGCTGCCACAATCGCGGCAGCAGTACTCGCGACGATCGGCGCGGGCATCCTCTACGATCCGCAGGATGCAGTCGCCTATCGTGCTGCGGCAGCGATTACATCCGCACACCAAATCATCCAAGACATCGACCGATTGCAACCGTAGCAACGCCTCGGCTTGAGCAGCCACAACAGGACGGGTGCGACCATGATCCTCCCGAAAGACCGTGACCCGCGCTTGATCACCATCCGCCGCGGCGGGACGCTCACCGACGCCGACCATCGGCTGCTGGCGTTGTGGGCGGCCGCGTGCGCGGAGCATGTGCTATATCACTTCGCGGCGGTGCAGCCTGCCGATCTGCGGCCGCGCCAGGCGATCGTGCAGACGCGCGGATGGGCGCACGGCGCGATCACGATGGCGCAGGCGCGCGCGGCAGGTGGCCACGCGATGGCTGCGGCACGTGAGCTGCGCGGAGATGCGCGGTACGCCGCATTTGCGGCTGGCCAGGCCGCCGTGGTGGCGCACGTCGCCGCACACGAGCTCGGTGCTGCGGCCTACGCGATCAAGGCCGCGCGTGCGGCCGCCCCCGCAGGCGCGGGTGAGCACGCCGGTCGGCTGGAATGCCAGTGGCAGCGCGAGCAGCTGCCGGAGGCGATACGCGAGCTCGTGCTGGAGGATCAGCGGGTGCGCAACACCATCTGCTGGTCGATGTTCGACTGCTGACGGGCGGGATGGTGTGTCTGCACGACCATTTCTTGCTATGCGATACCAAAAATTACTAGATAATCCTACTGAGGTTGGCTATCGAAAGTGAGCGGCGAGGGAGGCTTCGCGATCGCCATGGAAACGAAATCTATATGACCGATAAACGGTGGGAGCATAGTACTGAGCCATTGAACCATCCAGAAATGCTTGCCTACGAGGAGGAGTTGCAGATCGCGATCGGCGAGATGCTGGGCATCTACCGCGATTATCCGGTGTCGAAGGGGTGTACCTCGCCGTTCGCACCGATCTGGATCGGCGAAATGGTGCGGCGGCAGGGGTGAGAAGACACGGATAGACGCTGATGACACGGCTATCCCAAGGGTATGCTTCAGCTACCTGCCTGAGCTAAGCCCCGCACGCGCGCGACCACCTCGCGCAGGCGCGCTTCGGCATCGGGGTGTGGCCGCGCGCCGGCGAGGATCAGCGGCGCGCCAAAGACCACGCTGCGTGCGCCGCGCGCGATCGTCGCCAGCGCCTGCTCAACGCTCAAGCCGCCCACCGCTTGCACGGGGATCTGCACGGCGGCTATCACGGCGTCGAGATCGTCGAGCGGTGTGCGCTCGGGGTGCTGCGTGCGCTCATCATAGCCGGTGTGGACGCTGATCTGATGCACGCCTAGTTCCTCGGCGCGGCGCGCGCGCGCGACTTTGTCAGCGCAGAGCATGATATCGCACACGATCTGGCCGTTGTGGCGCTGCGCGGCACGCACAGCCGCCGTGATCGTCGCATCGTGCGCCTGACCCATGACGACAACCATGGACGCCCCGGCGGTCAGAAACATGTCGGCCTCGAGCCCGCCGCCGTCCATCGCCTTAATATCGGCCACCACTGGCACACCGGGGAACGCCGCGCAAAGCGCCGCCACCGCGCGCGTACCCTCGGCAAGCACCAGCGGGGTGCCCGCTTCCAGCCAGTCTGCACCCGCGCGTAGCGAAGCGGCCGCCAGGTCGAGCGCATCGGCGATCGTCACGACATCGAGCGAAACCTGTACCATCGTTGGCATCGGCGGCCTCCTTGCAGCGTTGCGATATGGTATGCATTGTAGCAGGTCGGTGCGGCGAGTCGTTGCGCAGCGGTACACAACCGGCCGCGCAGTGAGCCTGTGTTGGATCACTAATTGCTCTATACACAATCACTTCGCACTATACACATGCACCACGACGTGCTATGCTGCGTGCATTCAGATACAAAACGGATGCTACTAGTAACGCTATTGCGCAACCCCGCGATGCGTAACTCTGGCCGATCGGGGGTGATTTGCGGAGTACTACCTGGCCGGGAACGACGGACGAAGTGAGCGTACAATTAGGAGCACACCATGAACAAGCGAATTCTGGCAGTATGTGCGGTGGTAGCCACATTGATGGTCTTTGGCGGAAGTGCCGCGTTTGCGCAGAGCGGGTTGACCGCAATGCTGACGGGCGCTGCTGAAGTAGGCGGCGGCGATACCGATGGTAGCGGCAGCTCAACCGTGACACTGACATCCGATACCGAACTGAGCTATACCATCAGCGTCAAAGACATCATACTCCCCGCCGCAGCCGCACACATTCATAAAGGCGCTGCCGGAGCCAATGGGCCGGTCGTGATTGGCCTCTCGATGGCACCCGATGCAGCCGGGATGGCCAGCGGTACTGCCACGGCTGATGCGGCAATTATTGCCGACATTCGCGCCAACCCACAGAATTACTATGTCAACGTGCATACATCCGACTTCCCGAACGGCGCGGTACGTGGTCAGCTCGGTGGTACGAGCGCGGGTGCGCCGATGGCACTGCCGGCGACCGGCTCGAGCGATGGAATGACCACGCAGCTTGTCGTGCTGGCCATGGCGTTGCTCGCCATCGGTTTTGGTCTGACCTGGCGCCTGCGCCGCGTACGCGGCTAGGCTGCTTGCACACATTCAGGGCCTACCCAATACGGCCAGCGCTCGGAGTATCTCCGAGCGCTGGTCGTATTTTGGTTACCGTGTGTACAACTGAACCCATGATGGGCCGGGTCAATAGGCGAAACTAGCTAATCAGGCAAGCCGCTGGTGGATCAGACAGGAACATCATATGCTACGCAGATGTTATTTTATTAGTCATCCAAATGTGGTAATCAGCAAAGATGTGCCAGTTCCGCGCTGGCCGCTCTCGGATCTTGGCCGCCAGCGCATGCGCGTCGGGCTCGCCCAGCCCTGGATCGGTTTGGTCGCTGCGATCTACTCCAGCACTGAGCAGAAGGCGATCGACGCTGCCGAAATCCTTGCGCAGCACCTGAATCTTGGCTACCTCCAGGTTGAAGAACTCGGCGAAAACGATCGCACAGCGACCGGGTTCCTTCCAGCCGATGCCTTTGAGGCGATGGCAGATGCCTTCTTTGCGCACCCGGATCAGTCGGTACGCGGATGGGAACGAGCCAGTGATGCGCAGGCGCGCATCCTGCACGCGGTCACTACAATCGCAGCACACGACACGACCGATGGTGCGATCGCGATCGTCTCCCACGGTGCCGTCGGCACGCTGCTGTACTGTGCCCTCACTGGTAAACCGATCTCGCGCGCGTGGGATCAACCGCCTACTGGCGGCGGCAACTTCTTTGCCTTTCACCTTGCGCCGCCAGTTGTACATGGACACTGGCAACCGCTAGACGAATTATACATGGGCACTACAACTATTAGCTGTTGATTCTTCTCCCAGGATCTATTACCCACCGAGCAAACGCAGGCCTGATTGATAGCCGGGAGACAGATAATGCGACCATACGATGATGAACTGCACGATTTTGGCGCGCACGGTGCCGCACCATTACCTGCGAGTACTGCGCAGGGCACTGTCGCTCACGACGGCGCGCAGATCTGGTATGCAAGCTACGGCGATGCTACCCACCCACCCGTAATCTTGCTGCACGGTGGCCTTGGCCACAGCGGCAACTGGGGTTATCAGGTGCCTGCGCTGGTCGAAGGTGGGTATCGCGCGATCGTCATTGATAGCCGTGGCCACGGCCGCAGCACGCGCGATGCACGACCGTATAGCTACGACCTGATGACCGCCGACCTGCTGGCGGTGATGGACGCGCTGACCATTCCACGCGCGGCGCTGGTGGGTTGGAGCGATGGCGCGGTGATCGCGTTGACGCTCGCGATGCAGGCACCTGCGCGCGTAGCCTGCGTCTACTTCTTTGGCTGCAACATGGATCCCAGCGGCACAAAAGAGATTATCTTTGGCCCAGTGCTTGAACGCTGCTTCACCCGCCACGCGCAGGACTACGCCGAACTCTCCGCCACGCCCGCTGCGTTTGATGCGTTCGTGGCGGCGGTGAGCCATATGCAGAGCACGCAACCCGATGCCACCGCCACCGATCTGGCGCAGATCCGCGTGCCGGTCACAATCGTCCACAGCGAACACGACGAATTCATCCGGCGCGAGCACGCCGAGTACTTGGCGCGCAGTATTCCGGGTGCGGCGTTTGTGCTGCTGCCCGAGGTCAGCCATTTTGCGCCGCTCCAGCGACCAGATGTATTCAACCGCAGCGTGCTCGCATTTCTTGACAGAACGCACAGCTGATCGCGGGGGGAAGTGCGCCGCGATTGTTCCCCACCCACCTGCCAGATTGTGCGTCGTCTGGCGCGCACATACCGGTTACCCTTGTGATAGACCGCTATCAAAATGGAGTAACCTGTGATGAACCGTCGTTTCACGCTTGTCGATGTCTTCGGCGAGCAATCCTTCTCGGGCAACCCGCTGGCCGTAGTACACGATGCAGACGGGCTCTCGACCGCACAGATGCAGCAGATCACGCGCTGGCTCAACCTGTCGGAGAGCACATTCCTGTTGCCGCCCACCGATCCACAGGCCGATTACCTGGTACGGATCTTCACCCTCGATCGCGAGATGCCGTTTGCCGGGCACCCCACGCTCGGCAGCTGCCACGCCTGGCTCGCGGCGGGTGGTGTGCCACTGCAGCACGACCAGATCATCCAGCAATGTGGCGCGGGGCTGGTGCCGATCCGCCGCCACGATACTGCGCTCGCGTTCGCCGCACCCGCACTGATCCGCAGCGGCACAGTGGATCAAGCAAAGATCCAGCAACTGGCCGATTTTCTCCATATCGAACGCAGCACGATCGTCGATGCGCAATGGGCCGACAACGGCCCGGGCTGGGTCGTCGTGTTGCTCGAATCGGCCGAAGCCGTGCTGGCGATCAACCCCGCGCGCGATTATCCTGAGCGTATGGATGTCGGTGTCGTCGGGCCGCACCCGGCGGGTAGCCCGCTCGCGTTCGAGTTGCGTGCGTTCTTCAGCAACCAGCACGGCGCGATCGTCGAGGATCCGGTGACGGGCAGCCTGAACGCCTCCGTCGCGCAGTGGCTGATCGGCAGTGGCCGCACCACCCCGCCGTACAGCGCTGCGCAGGGCACCCGTATTGGGCGCAGCGGGCGGATCGCGATCTCGCAGGATGCAGCAGGTACTGTCTGGGTCGGTGGCCAGGCGCGCACGATGTTTGCCGGCGAGGCTACGTTTGCGGCGTGACACCCGGTGACTCCACGGTCAGGGGGGGAGCTTGCTACTCCCCCGCCCCGTACGGATACCACCATGATTTGCGCTCCATCGCAAAATCCCAGTGGACGTGTTTGGTCTCGAGGAACGCCTCGAGCCCTTCTTCGCCGAGCTCGCGTGCGCCGCCCGAGAACTTCATGCCGCCAAACGGCCCGGCGTCGTTGTCGGTCAGCGGGTCGTTCACCCAGCAGGTGCCCGCCTTGACCTCTTCATAGTATTGCTTGACCTTCATCGGGTCACGCGTATACAGATTTGCGCCCAGGCCATAGTCGCAGTCGTTCGCCAGGTCGATCGCCTCATCAAACGTGCGGTACGTCATGATTGGGATCGTCGGGCCAAATGTCTCTTCGCGCATGATCGCAAAACGATGATCCACACCCGTCAGCACCGTCGGCTCGTAGAAGAAGCCGCGCTCCAGCTGGGGCGGGCGGCGGCCGCCCGTGAGAATCCGGGCGCCCATGGCGCGCGCCGCATCGACCTGCCCAGCCACTTTGTCGCGGTAGCTCGCGCCGATCAGCGGCCCGATGTCTGTATCGGTTGCGAAGCCATTACCCAGCCGCAATGACTGTACAAAATCGACGATCCGGTCGGTAAATTTGGCACTGATGCTCTCGTGTACATACACGCGCTCGGTGCTGGTACACACCTGGCCGGCGTTGAGCAGCGCGGCCCACGCCACGCCCGGCACCGCCACATCGAGGTCAGCATCTTCGGCCACGATAAACGCATCCTTGCCGCCCAGCTCGAGATGTGTGCGCTTGACGCGGTCGGCCGCCAGCCGTGCGATCTCGCGCCCGGTGTTGAGCGAGCCGGTGAACGCCACCATGTGCGTGCCCGGGCTCACCACCATCTCGCGCCCGACATCGCCATAACCCGCGAGGATATTGACCACACCCGGCCCAAAATCGGCAAACAGCTCGCCAAGGAGCAGCGTGGTGAGCGGCGTCATCTCCGAGGGTTTGACAACTACCGTGTTGCCCGCCGCCAGTGCGGGCGCGAGCTTCCACGAGAGCAACAGCAGCGGGTAATTCCACGGCACGATACACGCCACCACGCCGTACGGCTCCTTGAGCACCATCGCCAGCTGCGAAGGCTCGACGCTCGGGATCACACGGCCACGCGTGTTGCGCTGTAGTTCGGCATAGTAATCGAAACACGCCGCGCACCAGCTAATCTCATCGCGGTTTTCGAGCAGCGGCTTGCCACCCTCGCGTGTCATCAACGCGGCGAACTCGTCCGTGCGTTCGCGCATGGCGCGCGCCACCTCGTGCAGGAGGTGCGCCTTGTCGTGCGCCGAGGTGCGCCGCCAGCCGCGTGCGGCTGCGTTGGCCGCCGCGATCGCCGCGCGCGCATCCTCGACCGTGCCATGCGGTGCGCGCCCGATCATCTCCTCGGTGGCGGGATCCTGTACATCAAACCACGCGCCACCTGTGCTCGCCACACGCGCGCCGTTGATCAGCATCAACTGTTCGATCATGGGTGTGTCCTTTTGCCTGTATACGGGCGAATTATCTCATGCGCCTTTGGCTATCGATGGGGCGGGCGGGCTCGGGTGTAGGGACACATCGCGATGCCGATCCCTAGCCCTCGACCGCACCCGGGATATGCACCACGCGCACCCCGCCGCGCGCATCGAATGCGACGGCGACAACATCAATCCGCCATTCGACCCGATCACCAAGGTCGTGCGCCGCAAGGTAACTGTAGGCGGCACGGATCAACCGCTGCTGCTTGCGCGGGCCGACGGACTCAGCCGCCAGTCCGGCGTCGGCGCGGCGGGCACGTACTTCGGCAAACACCAGCGTGGTCGCATCGCGCAACACCAGGTCGATCTCGCCGCCGGGGTAGCGCCAGCGGCGTACCAGCACCCGGTAGCCCGCGCGTTCGAGATACGCCGCCGCCACCTGCTCGCCGCGCAGCCCGAGCGCACCACGCTGATCGGCCACGACTACGGATAAATGCCGCGGATCTGTGTCGCCTTCGCCACCCGATCCACCGCCAACAAATAGGCTGCCGTCCGCATATTGACAGTGTGCTCCTGCGCCAGGCGTAGCGTATTGCGAAACGAACCGGTCATCACGCGCTCGAGCTGCGCGTTGACTTCGCGCTCGGTCCAGAAAAACTCCTGCAGGCCCTGCACCCACTCGAAGTAGCTGACCGTCACGCCGCCCGCACCCGCCAGAATATCGGGGATCACAAACACGCCGCGGTCGTAGAGAATTTCGTCGGCTTCGAGCGTCGTCGGCGCATTGGCCGATTCACCGATGATTTTGGCCTTGATACGCGGCGCATTGTCGCGGTGGATCTGCGTGCCAAGTGCAGCTGGCACCAGAATATCGCAGTCGCACTCGATCAACTCGCGCTGCGTAATCTGGTCGGCCTCGCGGAACTCGTTCAGCCGCCCGCCCCGCGCCCGGTGCGCGAGCAACGCATCGACCGACAGTCCGCGCGCGTCGTAGACACCGCCGCTGCTATCGCTAACCGCCACGATGTGCGCGCCCATCTCTTCGAGCAGCCGGGCGATTGTGGCACCAACCTTACCAAAGCCCTGGATAGCGACTCTGGCCCCCGCGATGTTGAAACTCAGCGCATCGGCAGCCTCACGCAGCACATACAGTAACCCGCGTGCGGTGGCGTTGTCGCGTCCCTGCGAGCCACCAATCTCGACCGGTTTGCCCGTCACCACCGCTGGCACGGTGTGGCCGACGTGCATCGAGTAGGTATCCATGATCCAGGCCATCGTCTGCGCGTCTGTACCCACATCCGGTGCGGGGATATCGCGGTCTGGGCCGATCAGCATGCTAATTTCGGTGGTGTAGCGGCGCGTGATCCGTTCAAGCTCGGCCTGGCTGTGCTTACGCGGGTCAAACACGACCGCGCCCTTCGCGCCACCGTACGGAATATTGACCGTGGCACACTTCCATGTCATCAGCATCGAGAGCGCACGAATATCATCAAGCGTCACATCAGGATGAAAGCGGATGCCGCCTTTAGCCGGCCCGCGCGTAATATTGTGTTGTGCGCGGTAACCGGTAAACACCTCGATCCGGCCATCGTCCATCCGCACCGGGAAGTTGACCGTCAGCACGCGCTGTGGCACGCGCAGAATTTTGCGCATGCCGGTATCGAGTTCCAAGCGTTGTGCAGCGATATCAAATTGTTGCTGCGCATTACGCAGCAGGTTCTCGCGCTCCGAAATCATACAACCTCCTCATTGAGTAATCACGCGCGACCACATCGTCGCCCCTCGTCTTCGACCGCGCTTCTCAGGCCAGCATCTCTTGAATGTCGCGGATCGCACGCTTGGCGTACACCCATACCGACCCGATCTTTGCGCTGGTGGCAGTTTTATCAAAGACGATCACCAGCATATAGCGCTGGAGCATATCAAAGCAGTACAGGTCAAAGTGGCTGCCCTCGTGGACATACAGCGCCGAGGACTCTTTCTCGCGCAGCATCGAGGTGATTTGCCCGGCCGTCGAGAAGCTCGTCGAGAGCAACGGCAACAGCACCATCGTCGGCAGCCCGACACTGTGGCCGGTCTCAGCAAGGATCATCCCGGCGCGATCAGCCAGCAGAATACAGCGCGAGCCCACGTCCCGGTCCAGCCCATCCATCCGCAGCCGAATACGCTGGATATCTTCGGCCGTCAGCACGAGTGGCCCATCGCGGCGGCGCGGCGGGCGCGCGGCCGGTTCGGCAGCCACAGGCGCGGGCGGTGCAGGAGTGGCTGGCACAGGATTTGCCGACGCAGAGCGCGACCGTACTTGCTCGGGCGGGCGGGCGGGCGGCGGCTCACGGCGCGCCGGGCGTACGGGTGGTGGCTCGGGTGGCGGCGGTGGCGTGGCCTCGGCCTCGCGCGCCGCAGCAGCAGCGGCGGCAGCCTCGGCGGCAGCGGCCGCCGACGATTCTTGCAGCGCCCCGCCGATCGCCACGCGCAATTCCTCGTCCTGGCCCGCCAGCACCAGCCGGTAGACGCCCAGATCGCTGGCCGTCTGGGTCACCTTTGCATCCGCGCTGGCCGCCCACAGGATCAGGCGTGTCGGCACACCAAAATTTGGCAAGATCTCCGCGATATCCAGCCCACTCATTCCCTCCAGCTGTACATTCGCCAGCATTACCGTCGGCGGCGCATTACGCACCTCCCACAACGCGTCATTGGCCGAATCGGCCACCTGCACTACCACGTCGCCGGCGATCTGGCCAGCAAGCTCCCGCAATTCGGTACTGGCACCCGGGACAATCAACAGTCGATGCGACATGTTCCTCTTATGCCTTTCACCCGTCGGCCGCGAAGTATCATCACTCCCCGACGCTCTGACTGGCTGGCTCCTCGTGTGGGAGCGCAATATAAAATGTACTACCTTCGCCCTCGCGGCTCTGCACCCAGACCATGCCACCCAGCGCCTCGACGGTATCGCGTACAATCGAAAGGCCGAGACCGATCCCGCCTCGGTCGCGCGTGAGCGAATCAGCCACCTGGTAGAAACGATCAAAGATCCGCACTTGCTCATCGGGCGCGATCCCGATCCCGGTATCGCCCACCGCCATCACGATCCAAGGCATCTGGGATCCGAGCCGCGTGATACGCCCGTGTACCATCGTCAGCAATTCTTCCGACGAACGGGTGCGCAGACTGACGGTAATCTGCCCGCCGACGCGGGTAAACTTGATCGCATTGGTGAGCAGATGGCGCAGTACGTTTTGGAGCTTCTCACGATCAACAACCAGCAATACCGGTTCATCGGGCACATCGAGCACGACACCATGCGCCGAGGCGGTCAGTTCGGTCGCCAGTTGCGCCACACTCTCGGTGATCATCGCCTGCAGGTCGACCTGTTCGGGCGTCAGCACTACCTCACCGGTATCGAGAAATCGCAGGTTGACCATATCATCGACGACTTCTTTGATCCGCTCCGCACTGGCGTATGCGCGGGTCAGATATTCGCGCTGATCACCACTCATCTGGTCGCGCAGCATCATGGTGTAGCCGAGCACGATCGAAAGCGGTGTGCGCAATTCGTGTGCCGCGATCGTAATAAATTCGTTGCGTGTACGATCAAGATCGGCGAGCTTACGAAACGCCGCGTCGAGCTCGCGGTACAGCAGCGCATTACGCAACGCGGTACCGGCTTGATTGGCCAGCAACTGCAGCGCCTCGTGGACACCAGGCCGCTCGACAGACGCCCGGTCATCGCAGACCACCAGCCCGCCGATGATCGTACCCTGCGCACGCAGTGGCGTCGCGAGCGCGTGCAGAAGCGGGGTATTGCCAAGATGGGCAAACGCCAAACCCTTACCCACCACCGTCTGCGCGTCGTGCATCGCGCGCTGCGCGAGCCGCAGCCCATCGGGCGTGATGCTGGCGGCTGCGCTATCGTGGCGGCCCGCAAGCGGATGCTGCTGCCCCGGGAGCAGCACAAACGCCGTCTGCCCGGCACCCTGGCGTAGCGCCGAATCGAGAATCTTTGACACGAGCGTGTCAAGGTCGAGCGTGGCGTTGATCGCCTCGCTATCATCAAGCAAATGCGCGATCGTCCGCAGCCGCAAATTCTCGCGCAAAATCGTACGCCGTTGCAACGCCTGCGTAACCGCCAGCCGCAAATGTTCGATTTCAAACGGCTTGGCGAGAAAATCGGCGATGCCACGTTTGACCGAGCGCTGCAGATACTCGACCGATGCAAAGCCGGTCATGATAATAATCGAAATCGCAGGGTCAACATCGCGCGCGATCTGCGCCAGATCCAGCCCGCTCATGGCGGGCATCGCGATATCGGTCAGCAACAGATCAAAATTCTCGCCACTGCGCAACAGCTCGGCTGCCGCCAGTGGATCGCCCAGCGTATGCACGATATACCCGCCGCGCCGCAGCGTGCGCGCACAGACATCACAAATGATTTTTTCATCGTCGACGACCAGGATGCGCGCACCTGGCGATTCCTGGTCATTCGGCTGTTGCTCGTCGGGGCGCTCCACCGCTTACTCCAGCGGCTCGACGGCGCTGCGTGCGAGCGTCAGGATTTCGCCGCCAACCTGTACAATCACGGCAGCACTGCGGGCGTATGATGCAAGCCGCCGCGGCTCGTCGGGCAGCGCAACAACCCGGCCGATCACGCCAAGGTATGCGTCATCCAGCAGCCGCACCCGTGCCCCGCTAGCGAGCGCGAGCCGCGGCGGCTCGACGGCGATCCCGGCCGTGCGCGCCGAGAGCGGAATGATCAGATGCGGTCGCCGTAGCGGCGCGCGTAGCGTCGTCTGCCCGTCGATCATCGCTTCCTGATTATGATGTTGTACCAGCCGCTCGAAGATTGATGCCGCCATCGGCCGCACGCCAAATCCTTCAGTTACCAGAATCGTCAGGCTGCTCTCGGCCGCCGTGATCGCCCAGCTGTGGCCGCCGCGCCAGGTCTCGATCGTCTGCCCGCCAAGAAACGCACGCAATTCAATCTCGTCGATCCCGCCGACCACCACGCCGCGCACATGCTCGGCTACGGCGCGCTGCAATGCTGCCGCCGA
>JAYUYF010000401.1:0-4186 GCA_043752605.1 Roseiflexaceae bacterium | reverse complement strand
AGTTGTCTGTGATAGACATCGTCTAACAGGCATCATACTCGATTATGTGGGCATCGTGCTATAATGCGCGGAGCAACCAGACACTAGGGAGCTCGGGTATGTCGGGACATTCAAAATGGCACTCGATTCGGCGCTCGAAGGGCGTCGTTGACCAGCGGCGTGGCCAGCTGTTTACCAAGCTGGCGCGCGATATCACCATCGCGGCGCGCGAAGGTGGCAGCGGCGATGTCGACGCAAACTTTCGGTTGCGGCTGGCGATCGATAAAGCACGCGGCAGCAACATGCCGTCGGATAATATTCAACGCGCGATCGACCGCGGGCTCGGCAAAAACGGCGAGGCGGCGCTCGAAGAAATTTTTTATGAGGGCTACGCCGCCGGTGGTGTGGCGCTGATCATCGAGACCGCAACCGACAACCGCAACCGCACCAACGGCGAAGTGCGCTCGACGCTCACCAAAGCTGGTGCCAACCCGGGCGAGCCGGGCTCGGTCTCGTGGATGTTCGAGATGAAAGGCCTGATCAATATCGATATGACGGCCAAACCGCTCGACGCCGACGAGGTCATGCTCCAGGCGATCGATGCTGGCGCAGACGATGTCGAAATTGGCGATGAGACGATCGATGTCTATACCGAGTTCCGGCAGGTGGCGGCGGTGCGGCAGGTGCTACTCGCGGCGGGCTACCCGGTGGTCAATCTCGAGAAGACCATGCGCCCAAAGACGCTGGTGCAGGCCGATGAGGCCGATGCGCTCAAGGTGCTGCGGCTGATGGAGAAGCTCGAAGACCTCGATGATGTGCAGAAGGTTTATAGCAACCTCGAGGTGACCGACGCGATCGCCGAGAAGTACGCCGAATCGTAGTGCGTACACTGGGGATCGATCCGGGCATCGCAACGCTCGGCTGGGGGGTCGTCGATTCGGTTGGCCCGAAGCTGACGCTGGTGGGTTGTGCAGCGCTGACGACCCCGGCGCGCACCCCGCTCGCCGACCGGTTGCTGACGCTGTACGATGGCCTGACTGCGCTGCTGGCTGAGTACAAACCCGATGCCGCAGCCGTCGAGGAGATGTTTTTTGGCAAGAACGTCACGACTGCGATCACCGTCGGCCAGGCGCGCGGGGTAATAATGCTGGTGCTGGCGCAGGCGCGGGTACCAATTTTCGAGTATACCCCTGCCGAAGTCAAACAGGCGCTGGCGGGCTACGGCAACGCCGACAAACGTCAGATGCAGGAGATGGTACGCCAGACGTTCAACCTGAAAGCGATCATCAAACCCGATGATGCCGCAGATGCCGCCGCGATCGCAGTGTGCCACAGCTATACCGCGCCAATGCTGGAGCGCATCGCCAGCGCCACGCGTGCCGGATAAATCTCTGCCAACGATGACCGGAAGCAAGAGGAGCGCCGCATGAAACTGATGATCTTTGTGATGGAAGACAGCGTCTCGGAGGCAAGTATCAACGCGCTGGTCGAGCAGGGATTCCGCGTGACCCAGCTCGCATCGACGGGCGGCTTCTTGCGCAAAGGAAACACGACGCTGCTCGTCGGCCTGGAAGACAGCGATATCGAACGTGCGTCGACGCTGGTCAAGAGTGCGGCGAGCAACGCGCTGGCGATCACCCTCGATCTCGAGCGCTACGAGCGTATGTGAGTTAGCGTGAAGATCCTGTATGTTGCGTCGGGCATCCCGGTGCCGGGGGCGCTGGGCGGATCGACGCACGTGCGCGAGGTGGCGGCCGGGCTCGCGGCACGCGGCCATCAGGTTCACGTCATCGCTGCTAGCACCGCACGCGCCAACCCCGCCGCGCTGCTGCGGCCGCAGACACGTCGGCTGGACGGCTTCACACTCCATCAGATCGACCTTCCCAAGATCGCTTCGGCGCTGGCAGATCCGCTCATGCTGCGGATCGCGCGCGCCGTCCAGCCCGATGCAATCATCGAACGGTACTACAATTTTGCCGGTGGTGGTGTGCGCGCGGCGCAGCGGCTGGGCATCCCGCTGCTACTCGAAGTCAACGCGCTGATCATTGACCCGCCTGCCGTGCGCAAACGCCGGATCGATGATGCGCTCGGCGGCCCACTGCGGCGCCTGGCGCTGGCGCAGTGCCGCGCGGCAGACCGGATCATCACACCGCTACACACCACCGTACCCGAAGAAATTCCGCGCGAGCGGATCGTGGAGTTGCCGTGGGGTGCGGCGGTCGAGCGCTTTGTCCATGTTGTGCCAACCTGGGATAACCCGCCCACGATCGTCTTTCTCGGCTCGTTTCGAGGCTGGCACGGCGTCTGTGATGCGGTGCGCGCCTGTGGTACGCTGCTGAATAGTGGGCGACGGTTGCACGGCCTGTTGATCGGTGATGGCCCCGAGCGCGCCGCCGCCGAGCAGCTCGCGAGCCGCTGGCCGGGGAGCTTCACCTTCGCTGGTGCCGTGGCTTACGAGGAGGTTCCTGCGCTGCTGGGCCGGGCGGCAATTGGTGTCGCACCATTTCGTACCGATGCCCACCCCGCATTGCAGGCGGCAGGATTTTTCTGGTCGCCACTCAAGGTCTACGAATATATGGCGGCCGGGCTGCCCGTCGTGCTCCCCGATATCGCACCATTGCACACGATTGTACGCGACAGCGGCGAAGGTGCGCTGTACGCCGAGGGCGACCTGGCGGCGCTGGCACAGGCGATCGCACGGCTACTCGATGACCCGCCCGCCGCACGCGCAATGGGCGAACGTGGCCGCACCCGCGTGACCGCGCACTACTCGTGGGCCGCCCACTGCGCTGCGCTGGAGCAATTACTGGTGCAGGTGATGCACCGATGACGACTGGCGCGCTCCACGTGCTACTGCCGACCGATGTCTTCCCACCGCGCTGTGGCGGTGCGGGTTGGAGCGCGCACGCCCTTGCGCTGGCGTTGCTGGCGCGCGGCCACACGGTGACGGCGATCGTGCCGCGCGCGGGTGCAGGAGATACGGCGCTCGATACGCTCGGGGTACCAACCCGGGTGCTGGGCTACCGTGCGGCACGGCTGCCGTTTGTGCGCAACGCCAGCCGCCATGAATGGCTCTGGCCGCGGATCGCCAGTGTGATCACAGCGGAGATTCAGGGGCAGACGATCATCCACGCGCAGCACACGCAGGTGACACCCGCCGCAGTGCTGGCCGGGCGGCGCAGCGGCACACCCGTTGTCGTGACGGTACGTGACCACTGGCCGTGGGATTATTTTGCGACCGGGCTGCACGGCAACCGCATCCCCTACCCGCGCCAGGATCTGGCCGCGCTCGCCACCGATCTGCCGGCACGCCTCGGGCCACTGCGTGGCAGCATCGCGCTCGCTGCGTTGCCCTACGTGCTGGGACACACCGCGCGGCGGCGGCGCGCGCTGGCACAGGCCGATGCCGTAATCGCCGTCAGCCAGTATATTGCCGATCGACTAGCGGGCATCGTCGCCGCCGACCGGCTACACGTCGTGCCCAATATGGTTAATCTGGCCGCGATCGACGCGACGATCGTCACACCGCCCGAAGCTATCGCGCCCGGTCAGCGGTTTGTGCTGTTTGTCGGTAAACTCGAGGCCAACAAAGGCGCAGATTTGCTGCCTGCGATCATCGCCGGGTTGCGAGATGCGCGCTGCGACAATGGTACGCGCCCGGCGCTGGTGGTCTGCGGTGATGGCCCACTAAGCGCGGCCGTCGCGCGGGCGGCGGATGACGCCGGGATCACTGCGCATTTGCTGGCCTGGGCCGCGCACGACGAGGTGCTGCGGCTGATGGCGCGTTGCGATGTGCTGCTGTTTCCCTCGGCGTGGGGCGAGCCGCTGAGCCGGGTGCTGCTCGAGGCCAGCGCATGCGGCACGCCGGTAGTGGCGATGCCCACCGGTGGCACCCCCGATATTATCATCGACGAGCAGACGGGTGTGCTGGCGCGCACACCGGCGGCGCTGGCCGCTGCAACGACGGCACTGCTGGCAGACCCGGCGGCGCGGCGGCGCTACCGCACCACGATCCGGGCGCACGCCGCACAACGCTTCGCGACCGATGCGGTCGTGCCACAGGTCGAGGCGATTTATCGTGCGGTGGCGCGGGGCGGTGGGGCGGCGGGGCGGGGCCGGGCGGTGGGGCGGCGGTGGGGCCGCGTGTAAGGCCGAAGCAAGATCGGAAGAGCACACGTCTGAACTCCAGTCACCGTATCTCATCTCG
>JAYUYF010000400.1:0-1540 GCA_043752605.1 Roseiflexaceae bacterium | reverse complement strand
TCGCTGTCGAAACAGCGACACAAATGCTTTGCCCCGACGATGATCTGGGCGTGCCCCGACGATCCGCCCCCGCGCCCCGACGATCCTGCCCCTCCCGGCCCGCGTACAGACGCCCCGGTGGGGCGTCTCTGCTGGTACAATACCCCCATGACCGACCATCCACCACGCATCCTGGTAATCGAAGACGAAGCCGCGATCCGGCGCTTCCTGCGCGCGTCGTTGCACGCCAGCGGCTATAGCGTCGAAGAAGCCGCCGATGCGACGACGGGCATGCGGATGGCGGCGGCCAACCCGCCCGACCTGATCCTGCTTGACCTCGGTTTGCCCGACGCCGACGGGCTCCAGGTCATTACCCAATTGCGCGAGTGGTGCCAGGCCCCAATCATCGTACTCTCCGCGCGCGAGCAGGAGCGCGACAAGGTCGCGGCGCTCGATGCGGGCGCAGATGACTACCTGACCAAACCGTTTGGTGTACCCGAACTGACCGCACGCATCCGCTCGGCATTGCGCCGCCGCTCCACCACACCCGATGCCGCGACGCTGGTGGGGGATGGGCTGCGGATCGACCTGACCGCCCGCCGCGTGTGGCGCGATGACCACGAGATTCATCTCACCCCGCTCGAGTACCGGCTGCTGGTGGTTCTCGCGCAGCATCCCGACCGCGTGGTCACGCATCGGCAGTTGCTCCGCGAGGTGTGGGGCCAAACGCCGAGCAAGAAACACAGTATGTGCGGGTATATATGGGCCAGTTGCGGCGCAAACTCGAAGTCGACCCGGCGCAGCCACGCTATCTGATGACGGAAACTGGCGTGGGCTACCGGCTGCGGCCGGGCGAGCCGCCCGCACGAAAGGATTGACATGACCGAAGCACAGCAGCTGGCGCGCGCGTTGCTCGCCGCTGGTGCCGTCGAGATCCGCCCCGCCGCACCATTTACCTTTGCCTCTGGGCTGCGCTCACCGATCTACTGCGACAACCGGCTGCTGCTCGGCCACGTCGCCGCGCGGCGCAGCGCGCTCGCCGGATTTGTGGCGGCTGCCACAGACTCCAGCGTGGCGGCAGAGGTGATCGCGGGCACGGCCACCGCCGGTATCCCGTGGGCGGCCTGGGCCGCCGAGGCGCTCACCCTGCCAATGTGCTATGTGCGTGGTGCCGCCAAAGGCCACGGCCGTGGTCGCCAGATCGAAGGCGCAGCGGTGGCCGGGCGGCGCGTGTTGCTGCTCGAAGACACAATCTCGACGGGCGAGAGCGCGCTCAATGCCGCCACCGCCTTGCGCGCCGAAGGTGCGACACTGGCGGGATGTGTCTGTATCTTCACCTGGGGCTGGCAGGCCACACACGCCGCGTTTGCTGCGGCCGATCTGCCGCTCGTGGCGCTGGCGACGCTCGATGACCTGCTCGCGGTGGCCAGCGCAGATCGGCTGATCGATGCAGCGCAATTTGCGGTTGTCCGCCGTTGGGCGGCCGACCCACAGGGGTGGCAGCCATGATCGAAGATGGTGCCTACGAACGCGGCAGTGTCACGATGGTGCAACGGGTAGG
>JAYUYF010000399.1:0-1540 GCA_043752605.1 Roseiflexaceae bacterium | reverse complement strand
TATAAGTATAATCTACTTCTCTTTTTTGTTGGTGTACTTTATAAAATAAAATACTTGCTTGATATTTTAAAGTAATGTGCTATACTTGTCATGCTATCACACCGAACTTATGTACGTGTAGTGTGGGGCGTTGCAGGAGCGTTGCGATGCGTGTAGTTCAGATCGATCGTTATGGCACACCAGATGTCCTGGTCATGCGAGAGTTGCCCACGCCGGAGCCGGCGGCGGGCGAAATTCTGATCAAGGTTGAGTCAGCCGCCGTCAACTATTCGGATCTGATGCGGCGGAGTAACACCCGCTATCCCTTCCCCACACCGCTGCCATTTGTCCCCGGCAGCGAAATCGCTGGTACAGTCGCCGCGCTCGGTGCAGGTGTCAGCAATCCACCGGTTGGTACGCTGGTCTTCGCGCTGGTTGGCCGTGATGGCTCTGGTGGGTATGCGCAGTATGCGGTAGCCCCGGCGGCGCAGGTTATCCCGATTCCGCCGGGATTGAGTACCGATGAGGCGTGCGCGCTGGCGGTGGCCGGGGTCACGGCGCTACTGATGCTGTGCGATGTTGCACGATTGCAGCCGGGCGAGAGCGTCCTGGTTCCCGGCGGTGGCGGCGGTGTTGGCGGGTTTGTCATTCAGCTCGCCAAACAGCGTGGTGCGAGCACCGTGATTGCTGCGGCCAGCACACCCGAGAAACGCGCGGCAGCGCTGGCGCTGGGTGCTGACCGTGTCGTCGATTATACAGATGGCGGCTGGCCAGAGCAGGTGCGTCTGTTGACGGGCGGGCGCGGGGTCGATATCGCGCTTGAGATGAGTGGTGGAGCGGTATTTGCACAAACGCTCGATTGCCTGGCACCATTTGGCCGGGCGGTGGTCTACGGTATGGCGAGCCGCACGCCGCTTGACTTCGACACGGCGCATATCGCACGATTCTTTTACGATCCGGCGCTCAACCAGTCGCTCCACGTGTTCAATCTTGGGCTGTGGTTTGGTCTTCAACCGGCGCGCGCGGCCAGCGCCCTGCAGGAGTTGGTCAGTCTTGCAGTTTCGGGTGCTATTCGGGTTGCCATCGGCCATGTGTTGCCGCTCGCACACGCCGCCGCAGCGCATCGGATGATCGAAGCGCGGCAGACGACGGGGAAAATCGTCCTACGACCGTGGCATCCTGCGTGATCGGCTGTGGGCAGGCGGCGCGATTATGATCGCCGCGCCTGCTGGCCTGCCTGCCTCTGCGCGCCGAGCAGGCAGGCCAGTGCGAGCGCTAGCGAGCCAACCAGCCCCCAGAGCAATGGCCGGTAGCCGATCATCGTCGAGAGCCAGCCCGCGCCGACGGGGGCGAGAAAGCGCGCTGGTGTGCTGACCAGCGTCAGCATACCGTTGATCGCACCATACGCGGCGCGGCCGTAGCGTGCCGCGATCAGGGCGGCGCGCACCGGTGTAGCAGCCCCTGCGCCGATGCCAAACAGGATGACATAGCCAAACACGCCAAATTCGCCCGGCAGCAGCAGCAGCACGACGATCGCTACCACTTCGCATACCATCAGCAG
>JAYUYF010000398.1:0-1541 GCA_043752605.1 Roseiflexaceae bacterium | reverse complement strand
TGATCATCGACGCGCATCCGGCTGCCAACATCACGCATGACCGAGATGACGCCGATCGCTGTGCCCTGCGGATCGCGCATCAGATGCGCCGCCACCTCGACCACAATCTCTCGGTCATCGTGCGTACGGTGTATAATGAGCCCGACCCAGCGACCTTCCTTCAGCATCGTGCTCTCGGCGATCGCGGCGTCGTCGGTTATATAGATCTCGTTGGGAATAAAATTGCGAACCGGCTGCCCGATGATTTCATCCGATGACCAGCCGTACATCTCGTGCGCGCAGCGATTCCAGCGCAGCACCCGGCCAGCAGTATCGATCACAATGACGGCATCGCTCATCAATTCAATCAATGCCGTATCATCCAACGCCGCGGCCGGGCGCGCCTCAGGTTCGTCAGGTTGGGGCCTCTCGGCAGACATACACATCCTTCAACGGTGCTGACGCAGCGCGATCCTTACCATTTATTGTAGCACGAAGAAACCGGGCGTTATCCGCGAGATCTCGATCGTCTGTGCTCAGGGGAGGCTGATACGGCCCACTTCGATCGCATCGACCGACGCGGCGTGCAGGCTGGTGGCCGGTCGGCTGAAATCCTCGATCGCAAACATTCCTACCACGACGCGGTATTCGCCGGACGGTAGTGTGCCGAGCGCGACATCATTTGCATCGACGACAAGGGTGCCCGGCTGCCAGCTACTGGTACCGTAGCGCCCTTGCCACGGCGGCGCATCGCGCTGCGCGACCCGGTTTCCGGCGGCATCAAGCACATGGACGAAAATATAGTAGTCGCGATCGAACGCGGTTTCGACCTGCCAGAACGTCCGCAGCGCCAGCACCTCGGTTGGTGCGGTATCCAGCGCGACGGCGGGCGTCGCGCTGCGGGTGTCTGATGCACCAAACGCGACACCCACCAGTCGTGCGCCACCGACACGCGCAGCGGCGATCGGCGTCGGCGCATCGGTGGCGCTGAGGCCAGTGGCGTACACGAGCAATCGTGGCCCAAACATGGTGCGCGGTGTCGCGCCGCCAAACTGTGCAGTGGGCATACCAAATGCCGCATACGCTGCGGGTGGCTCCCAGCTGCGCCAGCGATCCGAGCTGGCGACCAGGTAGGCATATCCCTGCGCGCGGTACCACGCCAGATCACGGTCTGGCAGCGTGGCCGCAGCCCACGGGCTTTCGAGTGGCCCGGGCAGTGGCGGCAGTTCGGCCGCGATCCGTGCGCCGGGTGGCACCTCACGTTGCAGCCAACGTAGCAACTGCACGCGGGTATCGCCACGCCCCAGCCGCGCGCCGTACTGTGCGCTCGCCACCACGGCAGGGGCCAGCAGCAGCCCGGCGACCAGCAACACCATACCCGCCTGCTGCGCCCGCACCCTGAAGTCTGATCGCGAAATCGCAGCCGCGCGCGCCGCGACCCGCCGCGATCCTGCCGCGACCAGGGCTGCGGCAGCCACCGCGCCGGGTACCGCGCAGAGCACGATCAGCGGCAGCAGGTTGCGGTGAAAATGGCTCTCCTGCGCCAGCAGGAGCAGCGCATA
>JAYUYF010000397.1:0-1544 GCA_043752605.1 Roseiflexaceae bacterium | reverse complement strand
TCACCCCCCGGCCCTCTCTCCGCTGCGGAGAGGGGGAAGCGAGGATATATCGGTTCAGCCTCCCCTCTCCGCAGCGGAGAGGGGTCGGGGGTGAGGTCGGGCGGGATACAACGCGGCTCCTTCTCCCCCTCTCCGCTGCGGAGAGGGGGCCGGGGGGTGAGGTTGCCCATTACAACACAAAGGATACACCGATGACCCTGGCAGCCTACATGGCCAATATCACAATCGACGGCGCGGAGGCGTACCAGACGATCGATGGCTTTGGCGTGAATATCAACGCGCGTTACTGGGCCGATGGCAAACTTGCTACGGTCGTCGACCAACTGATCGATGACCTGGGCGCGACGTTGTTTCGCGTCGATATCTGGGGCACCTGCGATTGGCCCGATCCTGCGGGGAGTATCGGCCCGGACGCACTGGATGCCGATCGGCTGGCGGCGATCTATCGCGGTTCGGTATTTCGCGGTGGCTGGGCGCTGATCCGGCACCTCAACGCGCGCGGCATCGCGCCGTACCTGACGTGCAGCGGCATCGTGCCAGCCTGGATGCGCGCGGCGGATGACCGCACGCTGGCCGATGTGGCGAGCTACAGCACGATGGTCGTCTCGCAGTTGCGCTGGGCGCTTGAGCAAGAGGGATTGCAGATCAGTCTGTTCTGCCCGCTCAACGAAACCGATCTCGGGCCGCCCGAAGGCCCGGCGCTCAGCCCGGCGGCCTACGCGGCAACGCTGGCGCAGATCGCGCGCGACATGGACGCGGCGGGCCTGCCGACCCGCTTTGTGGCGGCCGAGCAGGCGAGCTTTAATGATCAGTTTATCACCGCCATCCGCAATGAGCCGGATGCGTTGCGCCGGATCGCGGTCTGGGGGCTGCACACCTACGGCACGATCAACGCGGAGATGCACGCGACCGTCGCTGCGGCGGCGGACGACATCCCACGTTGGATGACCGAGTATGGCGACCTGGATCAGACTGGCGACAAAGAATGGTATATCGCCTGGCTCATGACCGAACGGCTGTTTGACCTGCTCGCACACGGCTTCCGCGCCGCACTGGTGTGGGATGCCTTCGATAATTACCACGACCACGACCAGCACTGGACGATTTACGGCCTGCTACGTACCGGTCTACGGGCGTATACACCAAAAATGCGCTACTACGCCACCCGCCAGTTGTTTGCACACATACCGCCCGGTTGGCAGCGCGTGGCGGCGAGCAGCCCAAATGACGACCTGCGCGTGCTGGCGTTCGCCAACCCGGAGCGCAGCGAACTGACGCTGGTGGTGATGAACGGTGGTGTGCGCCCGGCAAATATCAACGGCCTACTCAGCGGGTTTGCCGCCGAGATTGCAAGCAAACGCGTCGCAGTCTCGCGCACCAGTGAGCACGAGCGCGGCCATACGATCGGGCCCGTCAGCGTCACCACGCGGCGTTGGCCATACATTGGCATCGACGCGATCGTGCCGCCGGGCAGCATTGTGACGATGACGACGATGATGTAGGGACGCCGCATGCCGCGTCCGCCATGACGACACCGACGACGT
>JAYUYF010000396.1:0-4220 GCA_043752605.1 Roseiflexaceae bacterium | reverse complement strand
GCCGAAGCATTCCGCCGAATGCTTCGGCCGCCCGCGCCCGCATCCGCGCCGCCCGCCGCGCCCGCGCCGCCCGCGTCCGCCGCATCCCGCACATCCACGCGCCCGACAGGTTCCGCCGTGCGCCCGCCGCGCCGTGCGCGTGCGCGCGCCCCGGCGAGCCGTTCCATTGTGGCGCTGGCCTCGGCGGCCGCCGAGCTGGCGCGTTGTTGTGCGGCGGCGCGTCGTTCGCGCAGCGCATTGCCGAGTGCGCTGGCGGGCATCCGCACGCGGCGCAGCGCGATATCGAGCGGCCAGAGCAGCAGCGCCAGCCAGAGCAGCGGCAGCCCGATCTCGCGCACCGCACCCACCTGTTGCGCGGGCGAGGCGAAGACCGTGCTGGCGGCGGGTTCGATCCGGCCGCCGGTGAGCGTGGCCAGATCGGCCAGCAGCTGCGGGTTTTCGCGGCGCTCGCTGTACTCGCGGCCATAGCTCACCGCCAGCCCGGCGGTTGTGGTGCCCGCTGCCAGCCCGGCTGCATCGGTGGCTGCCACCTGCGCCAGGTACACGCCCGCGTCGCCCGCGCGCGCGGTGGCGCGGTAGCGGCCCGGGCCGATCTGGGTAAATGTCAGCGGTGTGGTAGTGTCATCGGGTGCGCGCAGCTGGCCGAGAAGCGTCAGATCGGTGCGCGGGCGGCCGGTCTCATCTTCGGCTTCGAGTTCGAACACCGCCAGATCGCCCTCGGTCGCGGCGCGCAGCAACAGCCCCTGCGGGTCGGCGGCGGGTGTGATAAGCTCGACCAGGCCGGCCATCAGCGCCGGGAAGCGCTCCCAGCGCACCCAGTCTGCGCCCCAGCGCGGCTCCAGATCGCTGGCCCAGGCGAGCGAGCGGCCAAGGCCATACTGCCATTGCGCCAGCACCGGCTTCTCATCCGGGCTGATCAGCAGCGCGCGCGCGCCCGATTTGAGCTCGACACCGTTGCGGCCGCCGAGCGCGGGCACGGCATCGACGCCGCGCAGCAGCGGTGATGGTGCGCCGATCAGCGGTACAAACTGACCGTCGATCAGGTCGCGCCCGGCGGCGATCACGGTCTCTTGCAGGAAGATCGCGGGCAGATCGGCCGCGCGCACCACCTGGTAGAAGCGCCCGCCGCCCGCCTGCGCGATATCGCGCAGGTTTGGGTTGGCATCGCTGCCGATCGCCACCGTCGAGATCGTCGCGCCGGCATCGCGCAGCTGGCTGATCAGATCGCCATAGTTGCTCTCGGCCTGGCCATCGGTGAGCAGGATCATGTGTTTGATACGCGCGCTGGCGCCGATCAGATCGGGGGCGGCGCGCGCCACACCGGCGCGAATATCGGTGCCACCACCCGGGTCGAACGCCAGCGCGCGCTCGATCTCGCTGAGCGCCGGCAGCGTCTGCATTGGCAACGGCTGCTCGGCGAGTTCGTCAAACGTCGTCAGCCCGATCTGGTCGCGCGGCGTCAGCCCGAGCGCGGCCTGGTAGACCGCGTCCTTCGCCAGATCGAGCCGGTTGCGCACGCCATCACCCGCCTCGCTCATACTGCCACTGCGATCGACAACCAGCGCCAGCGCGATATCGGGCGTCAACTGGTCATCGAGCGGGTCGAGGCTGACCGGCAGCACATCTTCGATCGAGCGGCCCTGCGCGTCGCGCGGCGCCCGCCGGTAGCCGCCCGCACCAAATGATTCGCTGCCGCCAGTCATCGCCAGGCCACGGCCGAGCTCACGGACGTAGGTGGGCAAAATCTGCAACAGTGCGCGTGGCACCGCGCGCGCGGGCGTATCGACGAGAATGACCGCCGCGTAGCTCGCCAGTCCCTCGATCGTGGCGGGCGCGTTGGCCGGGTCACGGAGTTCGGTCTCGACACCGCTGGCGGTCAGCGCACGCTGGAGCGCTGCGGCGCGCGCGGGCTCGCTGGCGAGCAGCAGCACACGCGGTGGGCCACGCACATCGGTGAAGGCGACCACGCGGTTGTTTTGCGGCGTCGCGTCGCCGGGGGCATCGATGCGCGCCTCGATCCGGCGAAAGCCCGTCGGCCCGGCGGGCAGCCGCACCGTCAACTCCTCAGCACCGGTGAACGCCAGATCCTCGCTGGCCACCACCTGACCGTCCACCGTCACGATTACGCGTGCTGCGGCATCATAGCTGCTGCGCAGCCGTAGCGTGACCGGGATCTCCTGGCCGGCGCGGGCGCTGGCGGGCACGCTGATGCCAGCGATCAGGGCATCCGGGCCGCTCACTGCTGGCAGCGCCACGATGTCGATCGGCACACCACGCAGCGCCGCCAGTTGTGCGGCCGCGATCGCGCTACCGCTGTTCTCGGCACCATCGCTCAAGAGCACAAGCCGGCGCTGCGTCTCGCCGGGCAGCAGCGCCACACCGAGCGCGATCGCCTCGCCGATATCGGTGCGGCCGGCGGCGGGCAGCGAATTGAGGCGCGGCAGCCCGCGCAGATCGGTGGGCGGCTCCTCGACGAGCGGGGCCGCACCAAACGCCACCACAGCGGCGCGGTCTGCCAGCGGGCGGGTTGCCAGGGCTTCGTTGATATAGGCCAGCGCGCGGTCACGTTGGGCGGGCGAGACTGAGTCGGAGACATCGACGAGGAAGACGGTCGTCAGGTCGGTCACCGGCTGCGTGATCCGTGCCCCGGCGATGCCGCCGATCAGACAGACCGCGATGATCGTCCGCAGCAGCACCGCAAGCAGCCTGCGGTCACGACCCGATCGCCCGCCTGCGCGCGCCGTAATCCAGAAGATCGGAATGACAAGCAGCAGGACGAGCGCCTGCGGTGTGAGGAACGAGATCCTGGCCATATGTCAGCCTCGCTCAGTGGTAATCGCAGTATACCACGCAGCACTGGTAGGTGCCCGGATGCCGCACCCGGATTGCGGATCCACGGCGCGCACTGCTGGATGTTCATGCAGCGAGCGGGTGTATAATAGTAGATATGACTATTACCTTTGAGATCCTGGCGACTGACCCTGACAGCCGCGCGCGTGTCGGGCGCGTGCATACGCCCCACGGCCCGGTTGATACGCCCGTCTTCATGCCGGTCGGTACGCGCGGCTCGGTCAAATCGCTCTCGCCCGATGAGTTACTGGCGCACGGCGCGCAGATCATCCTCGGCAACACGTACCATCTTTACCTGCAACCCGGCCACGAGCTGATCGCACGCCACGGGGGGTTGCACGGCTTTGCGCGCTGGCCCGGCCCGATGCTGACCGATAGCGGCGGGTTTCAGGTCTTCAGCCTGGTGTACGGTGGCATCGCCGATGAGGTCAAAGGCCGCCGCGCGCTCCAGCCGCGCACGCAACCCGGCATGGTCAAGGTCACCGAGGAGCACGTGGTCTTCAAATCGTACATTGATGGCTCAATGCACATCTTCACGCCCGAGCGCAGTATCGAGATCCAGAAGGGTATCGGCGCAGATATTATCCTGTGTTTCGACGAACTGCCGCCGTTTCATACTGGCTATGATTACACCGCGCGCTCGCTCGAACGCACCCACCGCTGGGAGCAGCGCTGTCTCACCTTTCACCAGCAGACTCAGGACGGCAGCGGGCTCAATTTCACGCTGCCAAATCCGGGCCAGGGGCTGTTTGGCATCGTCCACGGCGGTGTCTACCCCGATCTGCGCCGCGCCAGCGCCGAATACCTGCGCGAATTGCCGTTCGACGGGCTGTGTATCGGTGGCTCGCTTGGCGGCGACAAAGCGCAGATCCGCGAGGTCATTGATATGACCGTGCCCCACATGCCCGATCGGTTTCCGCGCCATCTGCTGGGTATCGGCGATGTCGATGACCTGATCGACGGTGCGGCGCGCGGCATCGACATGTTCGACTGCGTCTCGCCTACCCGGCTCGGGCGGCACGGCGCGGCACTGGTGCGCGATCCCCGGCGGAAATTTCGGCTCAATGTGACGGGTGCCGCGATGCGCGACGACGCCGGGCCGCTCGATCCAACCTGCGGTTGCACCACCTGTACCACGTACTCGCGCGCCTACATCCACCATCTGTTCCGCGCCAGGGAACTGCTCGGCATCCGGCTCGTCAGTCTGCACAATGTCGCGTTTCTGCTCAACCTGATGCGCGAATTGCGCCAATCGATCGTCGATGGGCGCTTTGGCGCGTTCCGGCGCGAGTGGCTGGGGTAGGGACGCAGCATGCTGCGTCCGCGCGCCCCGCCACCCGCGCGCCCCGCCACCCGCGCGCCCCGCCACC
>JAYUYF010000395.1:0-1550 GCA_043752605.1 Roseiflexaceae bacterium | reverse complement strand
TGAAAATCGCTCATACCAGTGTCAACGGGGTTAGCCGCGTAGTGCCGCCAGCGTGCTCCAGAAGCTCGGATATGATACATCGACAGCATCGGCGCGCGCGATCTGCGTCTCGCCCGCCGCCACACTGCCTGCCACCGCCCAGGCCATCGCGAGCCGATGATCATCGTGGCTGTCGAGCGCGGCACCGCGTAATTCCTGCACACCGCTGATCCCCATGCCGTCATTGGTACCCTCGACGGGCACGCCCATCGCGCTGAGCCCGGCCACGACGGTGGCGATCCGGTCGGTTTCTTTGGCGCGCAGTTCGGCCGCATCGCGGAAGACAGTATCCCCACTGGCACAGGCGGCGGCCACGGCCAGCACTGGGATTTCGTCGATCAGGCGTGGGATGATCGGGCCGCCGATCGTAGCTCCACGCAACTGCGATGAGCGTACCGTCACATCGCCCACCGGCTCGCTGCCCTCGGTGCGCTCGTTGGTGACCGTGATATCTGCACCCATCAGCCGTAGCGCATCGAGCGCACCGGTGCGCGTCGGGTTCAGGCACACAGCGCGCGTCGTGATCTCGGCATTGGGGTGGATGGCGGCCGCCACCCACCAGAACGCGGCCGAAGATGGATCACCTGGTACTGCGAGCGATAATGCGCGCGGGAAGCCGGGTGTCGTCGGGGCCAGTGTGATTGTGGGGCCATCGACGCTGATCGGCACACCCATCGCGGCCAGCATTCGCTCGGTATGATCGCGCCCGTCGGTGCGGCCATCGAGTGTCAGCCGTGCCCCGGCGCACAGCGCCGCCAGCAGCAATGCACTTTTGACCTGTGCCGAGGCGATCGGCAAGCGGTAGTGGCCATCGCGCAACTCCGTACCACGGATCGCCAGCGGTGCCCGATCGCCGCCGTCGCGGCCATCGATCTGGGCACCCAGCGCGCGCAGCGGCAGCACTATCCGTTTCTGTGGCCGCGAACGCAGCGATGCATCACCGGTGAGTACTGAAAACAGACCGGGTTGCCCGGCCAGGATGCCGGCCAGCAACCGCAGCGTGGTGCCCGAGTTGCCACAATCCAGCACATCATTGGCTTCGCGCAGCCCGCGCAGGCTGCGGCCTACGATCCGCAGCGTCGTGCCATCGCGTGTGACCGTCGCACCCAGCGCCTGCGCGCACGCCACCGATGACAGGCAGTCTGCGCCCGTCAAGAAGCCGGTGACGTGGGCTTCGCCGTCGGCAAGTGCGTTGAAGAGTACCGCACGGTGCGAAATCGATTTGTCGCCGGGGACATCGATGCTGCCGCGCAGGTGCGGCGCGCGCGTGAGCATCTGTGTCGTCATGGATCCACCACCAGCTTGTACCCAAAACCCCGTACCGTCACCACAAAGCGCGGATTGCCCGGGTCGGCCTCGATCCGCTGCCGCAGCCGATAGATCAGCGCGTCGATCGCGTTATAATCGTACACCTCATAATCCCAGACGTTACGCGCGATCTCGTCTTTGCTGAGCACCTGACCACGATTGGTATTGAGCAACTCGAGCAGATGAAACTCTTTGACCGTCAG
>JAYUYF010000394.1:0-4229 GCA_043752605.1 Roseiflexaceae bacterium | reverse complement strand
GGCGCGGCCCTGGCGCAGATCGGCGCGCGTCAGGTTCGCCATGCCAAGTGCAGCCAGCACCAGCCCAAACTCCGAGCGGCAGCTGAGCGCGCCGATTACACCGAGCCAGAAGATCCTGCCGCGCCGCTCGTCGAGGCCCCACAACGCCCACAGAAAACACGGCACGGCGAAGGCGCGGATCTGGAATTCGTACAGGTTCATGTACTCGACCGGATGGTACAGCAGGTAGGCGGCTGCAAATGCTGGCCCGGCCCACGCCCACGCCAGATGTTTGCGCGCCAGCAGCGCCATGGATCGCGCCAAGCGCCAGCGCCAGCGTCTTGAGGAACAGCAGGGTTTTCATGCTCGGAAGGAGCATGTAGAACGGTGTGAGCAGCAGTTCGACCAGGATGATGTCGATCCCCAGGTAGCTCTCGGTGCCCGCGAAGGCCGATGTCGCCGCGAAGCGGCCCTGCGATGTATTCCAGATCACCTGCTCGTGAACGCCGAAATCAAACCCCTGCCGCTGGATGTCGGTCTTATACCAGGCTGCGGCGGTGAAGATGGCAGTATAGCCGATGATAATCAGCGCCAGAGTCGCGTTTACCCCGGATGGCCCCGCCCGATTATTGCTGGACACTTGCCACCCGGTAGAGCCACATACTTACGGCCGAGATCGCGCTGAAGGCGTAGATGCCGAGCACGGCGATACGCGCCAGCCGCCCGTGCTCCCAGAGCCAGCCGAGCGCCGCACCCGCCAGCAGTGCCAGGGCGGGCAGCAAGTAAAACAGATGCTTGTCGACCATCGAGATCCGGCTGCCGGCCAGCAAAAACACGCCAGCGGTGAGCGCCCAGCAGAGCAGGATCGCGCGCGCCGCACGGCCGCGCACCAGCGCGATGCCCGCGATCGCCAGCAGCAACGGGATTTGCATACCGTAATGACCCGTAATGCGCAGGTAGCCCATGCGCGGCCAGTAGCCCGCCAGGTACGCGCCAAACCCTTCGCGCTGCACGCTGTTGACGCCCTCGCCCCGGTCGGCACCCACAAAATACGGGATGGTGCGCTCCAGGATCGGGCCGATATACTGGCCGTAATAGATCAGAATCGTGAGCCCCAGTGCGGTGAGCCCGGCGAGCCCGAGTGCGATGATTGGGCGCCGCTCGCCGCGCGGAGTTGTGAAGAAGAGCAAAGGTACGAGCAGCGCACCAAACACCAGGATGAAGGTGGCCATGACGGTGTAGATCAGCAGCGTGGCCACCAGCAGCGCCACCAGCAGCCAGAAAAACCGTGGCCGATCCAGCTCGCGCAGTTTGACGGCGATCAGCGTGGTGGTGGCCAGGTTGAGCCACAGCCCGTAGCCGGTGGGCAGATTGCCCCACGAGTGCAGCAAAAATGTGGCGGGCGTAAGCGCCAGCAGCGCAGCCCCGGCCACGCTCTGGCGTTCGCTCAGGCCAAAGGCGCGCGCCAGCAGCACAAGTAAGAACACGCGGCTGGCATCGAGCAGCGCGCTGATCTGATTGCCAGTGGCCTCCATCGGCAATGGCAGCCAGGCGAAGGTGGCGGCCAGAATGTGGAACCACGGCGAATACGGGATGACGGGCGGGTTGTTGCCCCACTCGGCCACCGGCATCGTCGATTCGTTGAGCGGGCTGCGGGTGCCGTACAGCTCCCAGAAGCGGCCTTCGAGGATCCAGCGCGCGCGTTCCATATGCCACGAAACATCGATCGCCACAAAGTAGGGCCAGAGCATGCCACCGGCCTTCAGCCAGTAGCCCACAAAGAAGACCAGCAGCAACGCACGCAGCGTCCAGCTATCGAGCGGGAACCCGGCCGCCGCAAAGATCCGTGGCAGCAGCCGTTCGAGCAGCAGCAGCAGCGCCACACTCCAGAGCGCCAGCGCCGCCAGCCGTGGCAGCAGCACCGCCACTGGCCCGCGCCATTCGGTGAGCGCCCACGCGCCGATGGCCGCCAGCGCCACCAGCGTCAGCGCTGCCACCAGCGGGCGGCGGGTGGTGCGGGCCAGCACCAGGTAGCCGCCGAGCGTGGTGGCCAGGGCGGCCAGGCTGAGGCCAAACGGTGGTGGCAGTGGTGTGGCGGTGCCGCCCGCCGGAACCACGCGTACGCTGCGCAGCAGCACCCCCAGCGGCCGCGGATCGCGGAACGGCGCGGCGGTGATCGTCAGATCGAGCGTGCCATCGCTCAGCGCACGCGCCGGCACCAGTAGCGAAACCACGCGCTCGGCATTGTCGGGCAGCGTGGCCAGCGCGGTGTCACCCGCCAGCAGTTGCGCGCCGGCCGCGGCACCAGCTGGCCGCCGCGTCACCAGCTCGATCGCCACGATCGTGTCGCCGCCACCGATCGCCGGGAACGAGACCGTGCCGCGTTCGGTCGTCCAGCGGTAGGTGACGGCAGGTGCCACCAGCACGCGCAGCGCAGTCCCCTGCACGGGCTGATTGCCGCCCGTGAGCGCGGGCGCGAGCGTGAGTTCGAGCTGCGGTGCGGCCACCACCGCGGGCGGTAGCACGGCGGTGAAGCTACTCCCCGTGCGGCGCGCGATATCCATGCGTACGCCGTTGACCGCCAGCGTGGTGAGGCGCAGATCGGCCGCCGCGATGCCCGGCGCGGCCTCGACGATGATCATCCAGAGCCCGCTGCGCGCGCCCGGCAGCGTGAGCGCGGGGGCATCTGCTGTCCACGGCGTGGCGATCGGCTCCTGCGATGGGCTCACCTCGCGCGCGTGGAAGCCACTGATGAACGGATAATCCGCGTAATCGCCCAGGTCGATCGTGGCCGCCGGGCGCTGCGTGTAGGCCGCAACCAGTAGCACCAGCGTACACAGCGCGAGCAGCAGCGGTGCGTAGGGTACGGGTGCCGTGCGGCGCACGATCGCGCGCGGCGTGGCGGCGGCATCGGTGGTGGCCGTCATCGGCTGGCTCGGTACAATTGCATGACGCCGAGGATTATACCACTGTTGGTGATGCGGCTACGCGCCGGTGGCGTTGCGGCTACGCGCCGCGGGTGGTGCGGCTACGCGCCGCTGCGGGCAGGGGCGACCGCGCGCCCCCGCCACCCCCGCGCCGGTGGCGTTGCCCCCGGACCCCCAAACCGTACAATGCGAGGCACGCGCCGATCGGGTGGTGTCTGTCCTGCTCGGCGAACAGCGGTTGGTGCGCGAAACGCCATCAGTCGGTTATGGTGCCAAAATTACCCCAATCTGGCACGTTGTCTACGACGGTATTCGCTGGCATAACGGTGTTTACGCTCAAATATCTGCAAACCATAGTGCATCAATGGTGATTTCTTCAATCTGGACGATCCTTCGTTGTACGCCGAGATGAAGTTCCCTCAATTTTTCCACAGGTTGATCTCCGTCAATACGATCGATAGGTGGTGCTCCATCTCGTATTGGCGTTGCACTACCAGGATCGCCCACAGCACCGCAGTATGAGTTGGCTGTGCTCAATTTTACCCACGTGAGCGTACCGACGAACGGGCGGCAGGCGGTGGCCGGTTTGATTCTCAACTTCGAGGTGGCGGATGTCGATGCTGAATGTGAGCGGTCCTGGCAAAAAACGCCGGGTCAGCGCGTGCCGGGGCAGATCGGCCCGTGCGCAATATCGGGCGTCAGACTCAGGCGGTGCAGTGCAGCCCATTACTGACAGGACGCTCGACTATTCATAAACTTCCAGTTGTGATTGCGCCTGCACGCTCGTAATTCACGATAATGACGCCAGTTGGGGAGACTTGGCTATCCGTCACCCTGAACGCCGCCGGGATGGTTCCATCGTCAAACAACCGTTTTCCATTGCCTAATGTGATCGGATATATCTTTAACCACAACGCATCGACCAAATCATGCCTGAACAGCGTCTGAAGGAGATTTGCACTTCCATAAACGTGCAAATCCGGCCCTGGTTCCTGCTTGAGTCTGGTGACTTTTTCTGCAATGTCTCCGCTTAAAAACACGGAGGGCTGCCATTCGTGAGACGTCAGGGTATTTGAGGCGACGTACTTAGTTGCTGTATTGACGTATGGCCATATGTTCGCATGGTGCGGCCAGTATGGTGCCCGGATTTCAAAGGTTTTGCGCCCTAACAACAGATCAAACGGCATATTCATCTGCCTGTTCATGACGGTTCCAATAACATCGTCAGCATATGGAGCCTGCCATCCGCCATACGCGAAGCCGCCACTGGTATCTTCCGCTGGCCCGCCTCCGGCTTGTATGACACCATCAAGTTGGCAATGT
>JAYUYF010000393.1:0-4235 GCA_043752605.1 Roseiflexaceae bacterium | reverse complement strand
AGTTGAGCTCGGGCCGCAGCCGCACGTCCATCTCGCGCGGGTAGCCCAGCACCGGGTCGTACACCGTCGTGACCTTGTAAATATCCCGGCAGGCGCAGCCACGCGCCACGCACGCAATACCGACGGTATCGTCGCGCCCGGCGAGCACCAGGAAATCGTCGACGGTCTGGCGCGGCAGATCGCAGCGCACGGGCGTCGACCAGGTGATCGTGCGGCCGGTGACTTCGACGGTATACCGGCACGGGCCATCTTTAATCTCGGCGCGATAGCGTGCAAACGGCCGCGCGTCCCAGCGCGCCTGCGCCGCACGCAGTTCGGCCGCCGCCGCCGATTGTGCGCTCCAACGCAACGCAAATGGTGTGGCGGTACAACCAGCCAGCACCAGCGCCAGCAATCCCAGAATCAGGCGTACGCGCATGGCGCACCTCCGTGTAGACCCAGCAATGATAGGCGATACGTAGCGATTGTCAATCGGATGGGTGGCCGATATGGTACAGTACCCGCAGACGAGCAAAGGAGCGATGACATGCACCCGATCCGCGCAGTACTGTTCGATTTCGACGGGTTGACGCTCGATACCGAGAGCCCCGAATATGATTCGCTCGCCGAACTCTACGCCGCTCACGGCCAGGTTTTGCTGCCCGAGCGCTGGGTGCAGGGCCTCGGCACGGTGGGTGGCTACGATGCGTTCGCCGAACTTGCGGCGCTGGTGGGGCACGATCTGGACCGTGCCGCGCTCCGCGAACGGCACCACGCGCGCTTCCGCGAACTGATCGCCGACCAGCCGTTGCGGCCGGGCATCACCGCGTTGCTCGCGCATCTCCAGGCGCAAGGTATCGCGCGCGCGGTGGCATCGAGCTCGAACCGTAGCTGGGTCGAGGGGTGGCTGGTGCATTATAGCATCCGGCCACACTTTAGCGTGGTACGCACTTCAGATGATGTGGCGCGCGTCAAACCCGCACCCGATCTGTTCCTCGCCGCCGCTGAAGCGCTCGGCGTACCACCGGCGGAATGCCTGGTGCTCGAGGATTCGCCCAACGGCATGCGCGCCGCGCTGGCGGCGGGCATGCGCTGTGTGGCCGTGCCGCTGCCCATGGTCCCCGAGCCGTTGCCGCCGCACACGTTGCGCCTGCGCACGCTCGCCGATCTGCCGCCCGCCGAGATCATCGCGCGCGCCGAGCTGGCCGCCACGATCGCGTAGAGGCACAGTATGCTGCTTCCCTGCCAGATAATCGCGACTGCTGGCGCACCTGTTTACTACCTGCCACATGATGTCCGTAAATATGCTGGAACGTCGGCTCTGCCTGGTCAAAGATGGTTTCAGACAGCGCCTACAACCTCGAATTTCCTTGCTCAAGCTGCAGTAGTAATACGGTGATTTCTTCTACAAGAAGAGGAATGTCTTCAGTTGCGGTAAGCCAGACCTGCTGGAGATCCACGCCAAAATACTGATGAATCAATTTGTCACGCATACCAGCCATACTGCGCCAGGGAATGTGCATTGCACGGCGTTTTGTTGACGTCGAAACATTCTTTGCTGCCTCGCCAATAATTTCAAGCTGGCGAATGACACCATCCTGAAGCAGGCGTGTTAATTGAAATGTTGCAAAATCAGTCTGTGAAATATACGTTTGAAACAGTATCCCAGCATCACGCATATGCAGCAGATACACACGGTCATCACGCAGCATACAAAACCTGCACCTCGGCCAGAATACGTTCGCGCAAATAGGGACTGAGTGCCGCTTCGGTCACAAGATCGACTTGTCGCGTAAAGGCCTCACTCAATGCTTCCTCCGTCGCGATGACCCGTAGCAAGCTTTTTGGGCTTCCAAACTGCACGATGAGATCAATATCGCTCGTTTGCCCGGCTTCCTGACGCGCATACGAGCCAAAGAGACCTAAATACGTAATATCGTGCGCGCGGCAGAGCGCTGGCAAATCGGCAGGAAGTGACAGGCTCATATGCATACTATCTCCCTTCTGGTACGCCTGGCAGGTCTACCCGGCAACTTCAGCTACCAGCAATTCCAGCCCGGCCTCGAGATCGGCGCGGCCGGTCTTGCCGGCGTGATCGAGCGCTACCAGCCGTGCGTGCAGCGCGAGGATCTCGGCCTCGCTAAAGCCACGCGCCTGGTCGAGCGCCTTGCGCACCACAAACGGCTTCTGGCCCAGGCGCGTGGCGATATCGTCCGGTCGTAGCCGCTGCGCGGTGAGCTCCTTGACCGCCAGCAGGATCCGCACCTGGCGCGCAATCATAAAGATCAGGTAGATCGGTGCCTGGCCATCGTCGATCAGGCGGCGCAGCGCCAGCATCGCCGGTCCACGGCGGCGCGCGGCCAGATCATCGATAAAGGCAAACAGATTTTGCTCGGTCGCATCTTGCGTGAGTAAATCGACCTCGGCCACGCCGATCCGACCGCCGCCGCCCACGTACGAGACCAGTTTCTGCAGCTCGCTATCGAGCGCGCGCCCCTCGCTGCCCGCCAGCGCCACCAGCCGCTGCGCCGCTGCTGGTTCGATCGTGGCACCGTGCTGGCGCGCGCGTGCGGTGATCCAGCGCTGCAAATCGGCACCTTCGCGCACCGCAAATTCGTGGATCGCACCCTGCTTTTTGATCAGCGTAAAGACCGCGCTGCGCCGATCGACCTCTTCGCTCTCCACAAACAGCAGGTCGCAGGTGGCGGGCAGGCGCTCGAGGTAGGTGCGCAACTCCTCGCGGTCCTTGCCGGCTTTCTGGTGTTTGAGCAGATCGTGGACGATCACCAGCCGTTTGTCGGCCAGAAACGGGAACGCCTCGCACGCATTTTTGAGCACGTCGAGTTTGAGCCGCCGCCCGTCGAGCGTCGTCGTATTGAGATCGGCCATCTCGGCCGGCAAGGTCGCGCGTAGCGCCTGCACCGCCTCGGTGCGCGCCAGTTCGTCCGGGCCGCAAAAGAGCGCGATCACGCGCCCTCGGTCTCGGGTGCGCTCCCGTCCGGGATGAACTGACCCACGGTGCGGCGGCGCTCGGTGAGATACTGCTGCGCCACCCGTTGTACCGCCGCCGCATCAACGGCGGCGATCTGGTCATAGAGCGACGCGACGCGCGTGTGCGTATCGAGCACCTGCCACATGCCGAGTTGCTGCGCGCGGCTGGTGACGCTCTCGGCACCATAGGCGATCTGGGCGCGCAGTTGCTTCTGGATGCGCGTGATCTCCTCTGTACTCACACCGTCATCCTGCACGCGCGTCACTTCGGCCAGCAAGCCGCGCTCGACATCATCCGTGCTGTGGCCATCGTTGACCATCGCGCTAAACTCAAACAGCGTCGGGTCGATCGCGGCGCGAAACCCGCTGCTGGCATAGACCGCAATCTCGGTCTCGACCAGCGCGCGGTACAGCCGTGCGCTGCGGTGCGTGGCGGTACCGGCCGAACCGACCGGCTTTGCACCCGAGAGCACCGCGTCGAGCACCACCAGCGGCGCATAATCGGGGTGGCGGCAATCGGTGGCGTGATACGCGATCTGGACATACGAGGCCGGGCCGGGGCGGCGCACCAGGACGCGTCGTTCGCCCTGCGATTCGGGCTCGCGCAGCCGCACCGGCGGCGGTGGGCCACCGGGCGCGATCGCGCCAAACGTCGCCTCGATCTGCGGCAGCAACGTATCGAGATCGACATCACCCGCGATCACCAGCGTGGCATTATCTGGCCGGTAAAATGATTGATAGTGCGTGTACAGTTCATCACGCGTGATCGCGTGCAGGTCACTCTTCCAGCCGATGATTTCGTTGCGATACGGGTGTACCTGATAGGCGGCCGCCATCACCGCTTCGTTGAGCCAGAATTCAGCATCGTTTTCGCTGCCTTCGCGCTCGGCGATGATCACCGTGCGCTCGCGTTCGACTTCCTCCAGATCAAAGATCGCGTTCACCATGCGGTCGGCTTCGATATCGATCGCCAGCCCGATCCGGTCTGCGGGCAGCGTGGCAAAATAGGCGGTGTAATCGGCTGAGGTAAACGCATTAAAAACGCCACCGTTGCGCGGAATGATCCGATCGAGCTCACCACGCGGGTAGCGCGGTGTGCCTTTGAAGAGCATATGCTCGACCCAGTGCGACAGACCGGTCGTGCCCGAAATCTCGTTGCGCGCGCCGACGCGGTACCAGACCCAGCAGGTAGCGACCGGCGCCGTATGCGCAATATCTATGAGTAATAGCATGCCATTTGACAGCCGATGATGATGAACCATGAT
>JAYUYF010000392.1:0-1557 GCA_043752605.1 Roseiflexaceae bacterium | reverse complement strand
GGATCGGGCGCGAGACGCAGACCGCCGCGTTCCTGGCGCGCCTGCTTGGCATCGAAACCGTGCCAAAACGGTCGGTTGGCTTCCAGATGCGCCCGGAGCGCCCGGCAGAACCGGTGGTAGCAACGGCGACCCCTGCGCTCGTGTTGCCGCCCACCGTGCTCGATGCCGATGCGCTCACGCTGCTCGCAACACTGCCTGGCTGGTGGGAACACGTCGCGCCGGGTACGCTGGTGCTGACGCCGCACAGCGGGGAGTTGCAGCGCTTACTGGGTGAAACGCCGATCGGCGCTGATCTGGCGAGCGCCGCAATCGCGTGCGCGCAGCGTTGGCAGCAGATCGTTGTGGCAAAGGGGCCGACGACCGTGGTGGCCGCGCCCGATGGTGTTGCCTACACGCTACACGCACCCAACCCGGCGCTCGCCACTGCGGGCACGGGTGATGTGCTGGCCGGGATGATCGCCGGGCTGCTGGCACAGGGCGCGGCACCGACTGCTGCGGCGGTGCTCGGTGTGTATCTGCATGCACAGGCCGGGGCGCAGGTGCGCGCGCATATGGGTGATGCGGGTGCGCTGGCGAGTGATTTGCTGCGGGAAATACCGCTGGCGATCCGTGCATTGCGCGAGGGAATAGCATAATGCGTGCGGTGGACATCATTATCAAAAAGCGCGACGGTGGCGCGCTCAGCACGGCTGAGATCGATTTTCTGATTGCGGGTTATACCAGCGGCGCGATCGGCGATGAGCAGATGGCGGCCTGGGCGATGGCGGTGGTATTGCGCGGGATGGACGACCGCGAGACGACCGATTTGACGCTGGCGATGGCGCACTCGGGTGATACGCTCGATTTGCACGATATCGCGTCGCTGACCGTCGACAAGCACTCAACGGGTGGCATCGGCGACAAGACCAGCCTGGTGCTTGGCCCGATGCTGGCGGCGGCGGGCATGACCGTCGCCAAGATGTCGGGTCGTGGATTGGGCTTCTCGGGCGGCACGATCGATAAGCTCGAATCGATCCCCGGTTTTCGCGCCGAACTGAGCGCGGAGGCGTTTCGCGCGGGTGTGCAGCGCGGTCTGGTGATCGCGGCGCAGAGCGGCGACCTGGCGCCGGCCGACAAGAAACTGTACGCGCTGCGCGATATCACCGGCACGGTCGAGTCGATCCCGCTGATTGCGGCCAGTATCATGTGCAAAAAGCTGGCGGCGGGTGCCGATTGTATCGTGCTCGATGTCAAGATCGGCGATGGCGCATTCATGCGGACGATCGAGGATGCGCGGCGGCTGGCGCGCACGATGGTGGCGATCGGCAACCGCGCGGGCCGCCGCACCGCAGCCCTGATCTCGTCGATGGCGCAACCGCTCGGGCGCGCGATCGGCAACGCGGTCGAGGTGCGCGAGGCAATCGCGACGCTGCGTGGCGCAGGCCCGGCCGATGTGCTCGATCTGTGTGCGCTGCTCGGTGGCGAGCTTGCGGTGCTGGCGGGCCAGGTGGCCACACCCGAGGCAGGTGAGGCGTTGATGCGCGCGGTGGTGGCCGATCGCCGGGCGCTGGCCGCATT
>JAYUYF010000391.1:0-4239 GCA_043752605.1 Roseiflexaceae bacterium | reverse complement strand
GGCGTGGCGCAACAGCCGCACGTGCGGCAGCGCGGCCTGCAGCGCCTGCACGGCAGCGGCGGTGCCGTCGGCCGAGCAATCATCGACGACGATGATCTCGCACTGCGGGCCGAGCGCAGCATCGAGCGCCCGCAGCACGCGCGCGATCGTGGCCGCCTCGTTGTAGGCCGGAACGATGATCGAGAGCGGGGGTGGGGGTGGAGGTGCGTGATCCATAATTCCTACAGCGTGAACCCGGCGGCGGCGGCATCATCGTAAAACATCTTGACCGTCTCGATCGAGTAGGCATCGAGATCTTTGCCGACCAGGCTGAGCTTCTTGAGCACATCGTTGGTGACCGTGATGATATGGCAGCCGATCGCATCGGCCTGAAAGATATTGAGCAGCTCGCGCGGGCTGGCCCAGATCAGTTCCTGTTGCGGGTGCGGGCGCATGATATCCAGTGCAGCCTGCATGATTGGCAGCGGGTCGCGCCCGGTATCGGCGATCCGCCCGGCAAACACCGAGATACAGCTCGCTGGCCCGTTGGCGAGGGCGGCGGCGACATCCTGCACCTGCGCTACCGTCATCAGCGCAGTGACGTTCTGCTTCACGCCCGCCGCCGCCAGCCGCCGGATCAGGTCATACGCTGGCGCACCGCTGGTGTTGCTGACCGGGATCTTGACATAGACGTTCTCACCCCAGTCGGCGATGATCCGCGCCTGGCGCTCCATATCGGCGAAGTCATCCGAGAAGACCTCGAACGAGATCGGCAGATTGGGGATCGCCGCCAGCACCTCGCGCGCAAAGGACGCATAATCGGTGATGCCAACCTTGCGCATCAGCGTCGGGTTGGTGGTGAGCCCCTTGATGTATGGCTTTTGTGCCATCTCGCGCATCCCGGCGAGGTCGGCACCGTCGGCAAAGATCTTGATCGTGAGTTGCTCGGTCACGGCTGTCGCTCCTGATGTAGATATCGTTTGATCGTGTCGACGGCGGCCGCCAGATCGGCCACCAGATAATTGGCTGTACACCGCTCGCGCTGGCTGTGTGCGCCGTCGACGAGCAGCGTGATGCAGCCCGCAGTAGTTCCAGCCACAATATCGCCCCAGCGGTCGCCCACCAGAAAACTGTGCGTGAGCGCAACCTGGTGGTCGTATGCACCCGCGTAGAGCATCCCCGGTCGTGGTTTGCGGCACCCGCAGCCATCGTCGCTGTCATGATAACAGACATACCAGCCATCGATCGGCAATTCGGCCGCGAGTGTCGCGTGGATCCGCTCGACTTCAGCGCGGGTCTGCGTGCCGCGCGCGACATCGGGCTGATTGGTCACTACCAGCAACAGGAAGCCCAGCTCGCGCAGCTGCGCCAGCGCCTCCGCCACCCCTGGCAGCACCACGCACGCCTCGGCAGTCTGCGGCGGGTGCGGCACGCCCTGCGCATCGAGCCAGATCGCGTTGAGCACCCCGTCGCGGTCGAGGAACACCGCACGCCGCATCAGCGCACGCTCTCCCACTTGGTCTCGACGATCTGGAGTTCGGGATGCGATACCAGCAGGTGCCAGATCACGGCCTGGAACGCCTCAGATTGTGGCGTGACCGTGCGCGCATTGAGCGGCGGCACGACGACACAGACATCGGCGACCTGCGCGGTGTACCCGCCGTCGCGGCCGCAGATCCCCAGCACGCGTGCGCCGGTCTCCTTTGCGTATTGCACCGCGCGCACCAGATTGGGGCTCACGTTGCGCGCCAGATCGCCACCGCCCACCGAGAGCACAAAGATCGCATCGTCGGCGCGCAGGCGGCTGCTGCGCAACCAGTTGACAAATACCGTCTCCCAGCCCTCATCGTTGGTGCGCGCGGTGAGTTCCGCGACATTGTCGGTTGGTGCGTAGGCTTCGAAGCCGGCGAGTTTGCGGAAGTCGTTCACCGCGTGCCCCGCATTGGCCGCGCTGCCGCCGACACCGAGGAAGAACAGCCGCCCACCGCGCGCGCGCAGCGCCAGCAGCTCCTGCACCAGCGCCTCGATCCGCTGCTGGTCGAGCTGTTCGAGGATAGCGATCGATTCGGCGATGAACGCGGCGACGTGCGACTGGGTCACGACTGCTCCTTTGCTATGCGCCGCTTGGATGCGCGGCGAGGTAGACTTCGGTCTCGGCCAGGCCCGCGTGCGAGCCGATCTCGTAAAACCGGCGCGTTACTTCGTAGCCGATCATCTCGCCACGCTCCACCAGCGCAGTGTAGACATCGGCGAGGTCTGCGACGGTCTCGGTCGGAATGGCGGCGATGACATCCGTGCGCAGCAGTGCCGCGCCATAATCGATATACTCCATCTCGGGCGTACGGTTGTGTTTATCGTAGCGCACCAGCGTACCATCGCGAAACACCACGTTGCTGGTATCCCACTGGTTCGCGTTGCGCAACACCGTCATCAGCCCTTGTGGCTGGCGTGCAGCGAACGTCGTGGCCACCGCAGCATACTCGATATCGAGATACGAATCGCCATACAAGATCCAGCACGCATCGCCGAGCAGCGGCAGTGCACGACGCAGCGCTCCACCGGTACCCAGCAACGTGTCGCCATCGTACGAATAGTGTAACTGCATGCCCAGCTGCGCTCCATCGCCAAGATGCGATTCGATCTGCTCGCCGAGGTAGCCCAGGCATAGCACCACCGCCGTGATACCATTGCGGCGCAAGAGTGCGAGCTGGTGATCGATGAAGGGGCGACCCGCGACCGGCACCAGCGCCTTCGGGATTGTGGTCGTAATCGGGCGCAGGCGCGTGGCCAGCCCACCCGCGAGCAGCGCGGCAGTGAACTGTGGCGTCATCGCTGATCCTCAGCGCGTGGTGGATCGAGTGTCGGGTTCTGCCGATTGCGCAGCGTGCGGAGCAGTAGCAGCGCGCCGCCAAAGAGCCCGGCGATCGTCGTAATGCCGAGGTAGCCAATCGCGATTGCGAGTGCCGAACCCGTCGGGATGCCAAACAGCCCGGCGAGAAACACAAACGACCCCTCGCTCACACCTAGACCGCCGAGCGAGACCGGTGCCAGCCGGATGATCCAGACCAGCGGCACGATCAGGAAATAGACCGCGATGTTAGCCTGGACTCCCAAGGCGGCACCAAACATCGCATAAATTCCGATCCCCATCGAGACCGGTATGAGCGCAGAGAGTAGCACCTGGACGAGCAACTTTGGCCGCACCAGTGGTAAATCGACAACACTCTCGACGGCCGCGCTGATCCGGCGCAAAATCGGGTGGTGGGCCAGCCCTGTACCCTGCACGCCGCCACCGCGCCGCCAGACACCACGGCCAAGCGCAAGTACGGGTTGCGGGTACAAAAAGGCCACGATCGCGACGGCGGCTATGACCTGCAACGGCACCGCCCAGACCTGAAGCGATGGCGGCAGTTGCGGCAGGTAATAGAATGTCGCAGCGAGACCAAGTGCGAGCGAGGCTCCAAGGTTGAACAGTCTTTCCTGTAGTGTTGCTACAACGACCGGCGCCGTCTGGCCGTGGCGACGCGTCAGTTCGTAGATCCGCACCGCATCACCACCTGCGCCAGTAGGCAGAAAGAGCGAGAAGAACAGCCCGATATAGTACAGGCTCAACAAGCGATGCAGTGGCTCTTCGATGCCAACGTTGCGCAGCAGCAACTGCCAGCGATAGGCGTTGAGCACAAAGCCGAGTGCCAGCACCACCACCCCCAGCACGATCGTCAGCGGTGGGATGCGCTGCAGGCTTGCGAGCACATCGTGCTGTTGCGCAACGACGACCAGCGCCGCGATGATCGCCAGCGTCACGACTGCTTGCACCACCAGCCGCAGTGACCGGTTGGCGACCACGCGGCTACCGAGCGTGCGCAGTTCATCCGCGCGCGCCACTACTGCGTCACCACTTTGGTGCCCTCGAAATCAAACCGGAAGCGCACTTCGCGCATCCCCGCTTCCGTGAGCACGTGGCGCAGGCGTGATTTGTCTTCGGTATAGAACATCAAGAACCCGCCGCCACCGGCACCAATCAGCTTGCCACCAATCGCGCCATTCGCCATCGCCAGATCATACCAGGTGTTGATCTGTACATTGCTCATACCACCGCTGCGCTGCTTCTTGCGCTCCCAGTGGATATGCATCAGCTCACCAAAGCGCGTCAGATTACCCTGTTCGAGCGCTTCTTTGCTCTGGTAGCCCAGATCTTTTACAAAGTGCAGATTATCGATCATACTCGTGTCGCTCTGCTTGCTCTTGTCGTCCTGCTCT
>JAYUYF010000390.1:0-4240 GCA_043752605.1 Roseiflexaceae bacterium | reverse complement strand
GCATCAAATCCCTGCCGCAACCGCTGGCTGCGCACGGCACCACGCAGCGTATTGCGCCAGCGCAGCGCCTTGGCACGCGAGAAGCGCGACATCAGCAGCGGCACAAACAGGCACTCCTGCACATCGCTCAGGCGCTGGCGCACGAGCATGTGGCGCAGCACCTCGAAGTACTGGATCGTCATCGCGTGGCAATGGTTGTAATTGGCGACCGTCTCGGTGGTGGCGGTCACACGCTCGCCCTGCGTCACAGTCTGCACCACTGAGGTGCGCTGGCTGCGCACGGATGATGCGCTCTGGACGGTGCGGTCGCGCAGCTGGTTGAGCGCGCTGGCCGAGGTGTTGCGCGACGAGTTTTGCCATGCGCTGCTGCTGGCACTGGCCGTGCCGCCGCCGATGCCGAGCAGCCCACCGACCGGGCCGAGGATCGCGCCGATGCCGATCCCGCCGCCAATGCTGCCGCTGCTCGATTTCGAGCCACCGCGCACGCTCTCGCTGACCGCACCGCTGACGATATCGTTGATATCGCGGTCGCGCGTGATCGATGCATCGAGGTCTTCGCTGGCATCGTTGGCTTCAAAGCGCGCACCCGATTCGCGCCGCTCCCAGTCGACGATCGCCATCAGCTTCTTCTGGCCGGGGGCAAGCGGCAGACTATAGAGTAAATTGCCCATTGAGTAGCCATCTGCCACCCATTCCTGCTTGAAACGGAGCACGTGGCCGTGGGCGATCGTGCAGGCCTGATAGATCGTCGGCTCATCATCCCAGTCCACCGGCGTCTCGCAGCTGAGTTTGCCACGCCGCGGGTTCTGGCGCACCAGGCGGCCCACGATCCGCATCAGATCGGCGTGTACCGTGAGGCGTGCTGCGGTGGCCACGCTGGTGAGCGAGAAGCCATCGGGATCTGCCGCCAGTGTCTTGAGGATCTTGGCATCGATCTGCTGCGTAGCGAGCGGTGGTGTGTTGTCAGCATCACCTGTCGCGCTGCGCAGCATCAGCGCACCCGCGATCTGCGGCTGGCTGGCGGTCTGCGTGAGCACACCGGCGAGCTGGCGCACATCGATTTTGGTCGGCTCATCGAGTGTCAGGCCCTTGATCTCGGGCTCGGTGGTACGCACGACATAACTGTAGGCAAATTCTTCGAGTGTGCGGTCGGGCCTGGTAAAATCGACACATTTGCCCTGACCGGGATCGGTGCTGTAGGTGCCATCACCACGCGCCAGATCGGCCATGTCGGGGTTGCGCGGCACTTCAGGGGCTTTGCTGTGGCAATCGCAATCGTCCGCGTCGGGGTCGTGCAGCTCGCGCTCAGCATCGACGGCGAGGATGACCGATTCGGGGAATGTGCCACGATCATCGAGATGGATCGGCACCGCGATCGCGCGCTCGCCGACCGCTACCGTACCGTGGGCGGCGCTGTACTCGCCGAGCGGATATGGCCCCGAAAAGTAGCCGGTCGCATCGGTTTGCACCACGAACATGGCACGAAAATCGCGCTCGGCGGGTTCGGGTCGTTGTGCGCCCCAGATCACCACCTGGCGATTGCTGATCTGCTGCTGGCCGTTGGTATCGATCACCCGGCCGCGCAGGCGCGTCGGCTTGCCAAAGCGTGGGTCGTCGGTGGGCTGGCTCGTGGCATATTGCTTCGGGCGCACCTCGACCGTCAGCTGCTCGCGCAATTGGTCGACGGGCAGCTGCTGGCGCAACAGAACCTCGCCATCGGGCGCGATCACGCGCAATTCGATCTCGCCGCGCAGATCGACGCGGTTTGGCAGTGGCAGCGTAAGCTGCCCATTGGCGGGGACATCGAGGCTGACCTGCGATGTAAGCCAGATCTCGCTCGTCTGCTCGCCCAGTGCCACCATTTTGCGCTCGGCGAAGGTCGCCGTCAGCTTGTGGCCAGCATAGCTCTCGGTCGCAGCTGCACCTTTGAGTTGCACCTGCACTACCAGCGGCGACTTCTCATGCGGCGTGCCTGGTGCGCTGGCGCGCAGACGTGGCATCAGCTGTTCGATCAAGCGCGGGTTGACCCCCGCCACGGCGGCGAGCCCGGCGACCGTGCCAAACGGTCCGATCTGTTGGCGGTGAACGATAATCCGCTCGGCCAGCACGGTGCCTACGCCGGGCAGCGCGATCAGATCCTCGCGCGTCGCCGTGTTGATATCAATGATCTCATTGGGTTCCATCGATTGCCCTCCTGTCGGCATTTTGGTAAACGAGGTTCGATGTGTACACACGGTCAATGGTGGCGCGGGTGCGCGTTTCTTGCAGATCGTCGATGCGCCTGCGCGGCGCGTGCGGCAGGGGTTGTGCCCCTGCACCCCGCTGGCGGGCGCAACGCCCTGCCAGACCACCCCGTAAAGCGGCCGATCATGCATCCGTGGCCAGTACCGCCACGCATGCCCGGTTGCGACGAACCGCGCCAACCGTGATCGGCAATACCGTAGAGGCGACCCGCCGTGGTTGCACGCAATGCTACTGCAGCGGTGGCGGGGGCGGCAGTAGTTGCTGCGCTGCACGGAGCTTTTGTATCCGACTTGCCCATAAACGTACATACCTGGACTGCCACACACAGTGGGTTGCACGACCTGTCACTCCTTTCCCTGGCTGTTGCTGCGCTTGATCGCGTTAGTACCGACTCTGAACTCCGCGATCTCTGGGAAGAAACTGACGATTATGATGCGTGGCAGACATCCCTACAGCGGATCTCAGAATGGTTGAATCCGATGAACGATTGCGCTCCCCCTCTCCGCGTCGGAGCAGGGGCCGGGGGGTGAGGTTCGCACGGGCCAAACGCGCTGAGATTTGCTCTAGCTGCCCTGCGTCAGCACCTTAATCGAACCGCTGTGCGCAGAAGGGCAGACACCGCCCAATTCGCTTGCGCCACGCCGTGTGCGGTTTTGGGGGTTCAAAGGGGGCGAAAGCGCATTGCTGTTACCTTATGCGTAATCGCGTCTGGATGCCCAAGACCCACGTCAGGAAGGTGGCGGTCGTGGGCGCACGACGGCGGTGATGCACCACAAACCGCCGCAGCCTGGTAATCCGCCCTTCCAGCTGGTGGAGCGTCCAGTGCCACACACGATGTGGCGCAGCGTCTGGAGCGTCAGGGCCTGGAGCGCCCAGACACTCACCGCCTGGTGCGGGGTGTCGTGCGACGGATCGTGCGGTTCGTCGCGCACCAGCGCCGTCACGAGCGTGCCTGCCAGCTGTTCCTGCAGCACCCAGGCAATCAGCAATGCACAGATCGTGGCGGTCGCGCTCGCCGCTGTCTGGCTGCGGATGGTGTGGGTGCGCAGCAACTGCTTGAAGCGCTTGAACAGTAGCTCAATGTGCCAACGGGTGCGATACAGCGCCCACACCTGGTCGTCCGGCCACGTCTCGGCATCCACCGTGGTCAGCACCAGTACCCACCCCGCCAGGAACAGGCCCCGCTCGCCGACCTGGCGCTGATGCTTGGACGCGTTGCGCCGCAAGCGCCGTTCAGCAGCCGCGCGGGCGGCTGGCTCCAGCCGATGGGCCAGCACCCGCACCTGATGCCGCGTCACCACCAGCCCCTCGGCGGTTCGGCGGGTCGCGGTACACCAAACCGTCACACTGCGTTGCGGCGCACCCGGCTGCCGCAACCACGCCAGCGCATCGAACGAGCGGCCATCGGCCTGTTCCAGCGGAAAACTGGCCAGATGCACGCGTGTGACCAGGTTGGCCTGCGCGGCGCGCGCAATCGCCACGGCGACGCGGGTCGCGTAGCCGCCATCGGCCACCACCACATCGCCGGGCTGCAACTGATAGTGCTGGAGCGACTCCGCCCCGTGGTGATCGGTGACGACGACCTGGTCGATGCGACCCGTGGCGAGGTCGTAGGCGGTTGCAGCCGCCAGCCCGCGCCGGTGCCGCCAGGGCGGGCCAGCATGGTGGCATCAATCAGGCGGATGCGGCCCCGCACCTGCTGGCTGAGCCAGCGGGGGCGAGCCTGCTGCTGGAGCAGTGCGGCCAGCACCCACTGCAACCAGGGGCCTGCCTGCACGAGCCGCTGGTGCCAGCCTTTGGCGGACAGATCGGCCACGTCCGTCAGCACGCCCCACGCGCCGAGTTGGCGCAACGAGGTCTGGCCGAGGCCATAGACGAGCAGGCCGCGCAACAGGTCGGTGGGTGAGGCAACGGCACGGGCGCGCGTAAAGGCGCCCAAGGCGCGCGCCTGGTCACTGACATCCGGCGGCAACAACGGGATGATTCGGCAATCCCA
>JAYUYF010000389.1:0-1561 GCA_043752605.1 Roseiflexaceae bacterium | reverse complement strand
GGATCTACCCGCCGACGCAGGGTGACATCCTGCTCAACGGTGAATCGTTGGCCGCCGATACCACGCGCTTTCGGCCGTTGATCGGCTATGTGCCGCAGGACGACGCGCTGCACGGTGCGCTTTCCCTTGGCGAAGGGCTGGCCTACGCGGCTGCACTGCGCCTGCCAGACGATACCACGCCGGCCGATGCGGCGCGCCGCGCCGCGCAGGTCGCTGCCGCCGTCGGCCTCGATGATGCCAGCAGCACGCCAATCGGCGCGCTCTCGGGCGGGCAACGCCGCCGCGCCAGTATCGCCACCGAGCTGCTGCGCGACCCACCGCTGCTGTTTCTCGATGAACCCGCCGCCGGGCTTGATCCCGGCCGCGAGCGGCAGCTGATGCAGACATTGCGCACGATCGCCGACAGCGGGCGCACGGTGGTGCTGGTGACGCACGCCACCGCAAATATCAGCCAGTGCGATCTGGTCGCCGTGCTGGCGGCCGGGCAACTGATCTACTACGGGCCGCCAGCCGCAATCAGCACGTATTTTGGCGTCGCCACTGGCGATTTTGCCGGACTCTACACCCTGATCGCGGCCAGCGATCCGCTGGCGCTGGCGCTGCGCTACCGCGACTCAGCACTGTACGATGAGTTTGTCACGGCGCGTGACCAGCAGCGCCCGGCGGCCCCGGCGGCGCGCGTGATCGCCAGCGAGCGACAATCCTCGGCCGGGCGGCAATTCCGCATTTTACTCCGGCGCGGGTTCCAGCTGATGCTTCACGATCCGCGCACGCTCGCCGTGCTGATCACCCAGGCACCGGTGCTCGGCCTGCTGATCGCGCTCGTCGCGCGTCGTGATGCATTTGTCGGCGCGAACGCGACACTTGGCGAGGCGCAGAAGACGCTGTTTCTGCCGGTGATCATCGCGATCTGGTGCGGGATCCTGGTCGGCACGCGCACCGTCGCCGAGTGGCCGATCCTGATCCGCGAGCGGCTGGCCGGGCTGCGCGCCGCGCCGTATGTGTTGGCGGCGTTTGCCGCGCCCGCCGCGCTGGTAGCGTTGCAGGCGCTGTTGCTGCTGGCGGCGCTGGCGCTACGGCTGCCGTTACCGGCGCAGGGCGTGCTCGGTGCCGCGCCGCTTGAGATCCTGATCACGCTGGTGCTGACCGCGCTGGCGGCGCTGGCGATCGGGCTGGCGATCGCCGCCGCCGGCCGCACAGCGGCGCGCGCCAGCGCCCTGCTGCCACCCGTGCTCGCGCTCCAGGTCTTGTTTGGCGGCGTGCTGTTTGATCTCGGCGATGGCGGCGTGGCGCGCGCGCTCTCGTGGCTCGTCCCCGCGCGCCCGGCGGCCGATGCGCTCGCTGCCACGCTGCGGATCGCGGATCTGCCGCTGCTGCCGGGCGGCGCACCACTGGCGCTGGCATCCGCCGATTACGCCGCCACCCCGGCGGTGTTGCTCAGCCGCTGGGCGGTGCTTGTGCTGCACACAGCCGTGGCGCTCGGTATCACCACCCTGCTGGTGCGGCGCGGCGCGCGCGGGTAGGGGGCGCGGGCATCCCCGTAGGGCCGAAGCATTCTCTG
>JAYUYF010000388.1:0-4245 GCA_043752605.1 Roseiflexaceae bacterium | reverse complement strand
AATGCGGCGTTCGAGTTGCCGCCCGCCGAACATAATATCATCTGCGACCCCGAAGCCGCCGATATTGTGCTCCGCGCGGGTGTGCGCGTGCGGCTGATTCCGCTCGATGTGACGACACAAGTGCAGATCGACCGCGCCGGTCTGGCGCAGATCGCCGCGCGCGATACGCCGTTCCACCGCGCCGTCGCGCAGCAACTCGCCGATTACCCGCCGTTTGCGGCGCGTGGCTGGACGCACCTGCACGACCCGCTGGCGGCTGCCGCGCTGCTCGACCCCACGCTCTGCCAGTGGACGCCGCTGCACGTGGCTGTCGAGACCGGCGGCCGCCACGCGGTGGGAGCCACGATCGGCTGGGTGCCGCGCGACGACCGGCCAGCCAACGCCGACGTGGCGCTGGATCTCGACGCCGCGCACTTCGTGCGCTGGTACGTGGAGCATGTGTAGAAATACCTTCTAGGAGTTGCGCAGAAAATCGCCGGGTGGCAAGACAACAATGCCGCGATAGGGCGAGAGCACACGAAGATCGTGGTCTCCACTAATGATATACGTTGCGTCCCCATACACAGCAAGCTCGAGAAATTTGTTGTCTTTAGGGTCGCGACAATCAGTTATTGCCTCGGTAATCTGGACGAACTCAACAGTCGAGACGTAGGTGGAAAGAAAATGTAGACGATCCTCTTCGTCGATGTACCGATCAAATTTGCTGCGGCGTAATACGTCAGCAAGCTCATCGATTGAGGCTTCTGATGCAAGCACTTTCCCATTTGCACAGGCGTAATCAAAGACACGCCGTGAGACCGATTGTGGCAACAACACTGCGCTCACTACTGTGTTTGTGTCGATGACAATTCGTGGATTACTCGTCACGTAACAGATCTTCGAGAATCTCTGGCGTCATTCCGCGTGCTTCAGCTTTTTCACCGATCGAGTTCATAAGATCGGAGAGCGATTGACGTGGCATATTGGCAATTTCGCGTAAGCGCAGGCGTAGGAGAACCTGGATACGCTGCTGTTCCGTTGGCGTTGCAGTGAGGTATACGCGAGCTGTAGCAGCATCGAGTGGAATACTGATGACGGTATCGGCCATGTTTGCCTCCACTTACCAGGGTTATTTCAGGGAATTGTAGCATGCCTCGATTCGTGGTGCCGCGCCCGATAGTCGAGTAGCGTTACATGCTCTGCTCTGGCTGCGCTTACGCGTCACCACGTTGCTGGGTTCGGGCTTCCCGGATTGGCCAGATGGTCTGCGCTGACTGATGCACTACACCGTCTGGTGCAGTGGAGCGAGCAGCCGCCGCGCCCTAATGCCGCGCGGCCTGATGTGCCTTGATATTACATAACGATGTTCTGCGCCAGCCCGCGCGCAGAGAGCTACACTGGCACGACAAGCTTACGCTGCGTGTCGATGGGTCTCTATATACTGTCGGAGAATCTGGTTTATCTGCTCGGTATAGTTCGGATTCTGCTGCCGAAACCAGCGTAAAATGTCGGTGTCGAGCCGTACCCCGTTTGGAATAACGAGGTTTGCCTGAGCAAAAAACGTGTCATCGAGCGGCGGAATATCTGAATAGTCGATGTCGCTATCATCCTGCAATTCAAGCTTCGCCCAATTGGTTCTTGAGGTATGTTTCGTATCGTCGGCGTTCATTGTTATTGGCTCTTCGTGCAGAGATGATGCGAACCACGTCCTCATTACGCTCTGTCCATACGACTACGGCGCACCCTGGCCCAAGCATTCCAATACTTACCCAGCGTTCCTCACCATATTCGAAACGGTCGTCCAATTTCGTCAACATTATGTACTCAAACATCGCTCCCACATCTGCAAAATCGATGTCGTGGTGCGCGATGTTCTTCTCGTTTTTCGCCTCATCCCACTCAAACCGCCTGACAAAATCCTACAATTGTGAGTGTGACAGCTACTATTGTACGAAGAATTACACAATCGTCAAGGATAAAGTGGAGCTGGATTGTGAGAATAGATTGACCTGATTTTAGGTAAGATCAACGTCAATGGCAAGCAATTGGCTGCAACCTACTGCCGCGCGGCCTGATGCACCTCGGCGTAGATCCGTAGCACGGCATTGATGCGTTGCTGCTCATCATCGCCCATTCAGCCACTACTTTTCGGTAATAATCCATAAATTAGGTATTTGCCTGAAGTCATCCGGGTTGTGGGTTATAAGCGGCGAAGTCAGCAAGATTAGTAACTGGTGGTGTCCGACGAACCGTTGCCGGAAGCACGATATCTCGGGTATCAGTAATTGTAGTTGCGTTTGATCGCAGGTAGCGTTGTTGGAGAACGCGTGTGAGCGCCTGGATAACCTCAAATTGCTCTGTGGGCGACAACCGTTGCGCGTCAGCAACCACGCCATGAACTGTTGTTGTGGTCATCTGCATCTCCTCTTCCATACACGCGGCCTGGTTCTTCACGCGCTATGTGCTCGTGCGGCGCTTGACAAGTATAGCGCATCGCCCGGTGTCTGGTGGGTGCCTGCTACGATCCCGCATACGGCGCGCGCCGATATCGTCGCCGCGCCGCAGCACTTTACTGCTGCTGTGACGACAGGTGCAGCTAACTGACCAATGCGCTTGAGCACGAGGCTATCCTCAACGGTATAGATGCCGCGCTTGATCGCAGGACGAACTTTACTGCTTGCGAGATCTGAAAACAGATAGCGAACCAGGATCAGATCAAGCCGTGAGAAGCTCGGCGTAAATAAGGACTTGAACACCGTTGGTTACGCTAACAGGTTCGAGGAGTTCTATTTTACCGTCCGGACAACTGCGCGAATAGTGCTCAACTATGCGCGTCGGATTGCTCGACCTGCGCTGCAGCCCAGGTTTTGGCAAACTGCGCCGGGCTCACGTTTGTCTGCGTTGTGGTCAGAACCGCAGCAAAGATATCCCCGTTGCAACGCGCAAAACGCGCATTCGAGCGCTTGAGTAGCACATCGCAGCGAGCACACCACGCGATCGCCGCGAGTGGGTCTCCGGCCTGAACGGCAAGCAGCGCTAAGCCGAGCCAGATATCTGGCAGCATATCGCTGCTGTGCAGTTCGAACTGGATCGCCTGCGCCGCCTCGAGATGCACCTGCGCTTCTTCGGCGCGTTGCAGACTCGCGAATGCGATCCCGCAGTATGTCAGACTCACTGCTTCCCAACTGCGCGCGCCAACTGTGCGGAAGATCCCGATCGCGCGCGCAAACGCGCTGAGCGCGCCTTCGAGATTGCCCTGCGCACGGCGAAGTTCAGCCAGGGCGTTGAAGATGATGCCTTCGCCGCGCACATCGCCCGCGTTGTGGCGTAACACCGCGCTCTCTTCGAACATGCTCAACGCCTGCTCGAATTGGCCCAGGTCGCGCAGGCAGTTGCCCTGATTGAGTAACAATACCGCGACGCCGTGCTGGCGACCGCGGCGCCGCAACGTATCGAGCGCTTCAGCATTGTAGACATACGCTCGCTCCAGATCGCCGTATGCGAAGAAACACGTGCCCAGGCTTGATGTCAGACTTGCAGACAAGATCTCGTCGCCTGCTTCGCGGGCGATAATCAGACCCTCGCTCAGGTATCGTTCGGCGAGCGGATAGTAGCCCTGCCCATTTGCGATGTTGCCGCGCAACATCAGCAGATCGGCTAGTCCCAACGTCTCGCCAAGCATGGTGTACAGGCGTTCGGCAGCATCGACATAAGCCAGCGCCTGTTCGAAATTGCCAACATTATGCACCAGCCGCCCCAGCCCGAACAGGCAGTGCGCTTCGCTTGCCACATTCGCAGATTGGCGCGCGAGATCGAGTCCTGCAAGCAGATGCTGCTCGGCTACACCATATTCTCCCTGTTGCATCGCAAATAGACCAGCCGCGTGTTCCAGCTCCAGGCGCACGCCGACGGCCAACGTCGCGCTCGTACGTACCCGCTCACACCAGCGGCGTCCCTCGCGCAGGTAGCCACGCGCGATCCAGAAGGGGACCAGCCCGACCACAATCCTGGCGACGGCGGCGAATGCTGATTCTTGCCGGGTACCCCATTCGATCAGGCTTCGTATGTTCGCCTGTTCAGCGTCGAGCGCTTCGAACCAGCCGGCTTCCGCCGGGGTGCGCAACAACTCCGCGCCGCGGTGTACCAGCGCCAGCACCCACGCGAGCTGGCGCTGGCGTAGTTCTGGTAACTCGGGCCGGAGCGCCAGTTGCTCCAACGCATATTCCCGGATCGTCTCCAACATCTGATACCGTGTGTGCTGGCCCC
>JAYUYF010000387.1:0-1564 GCA_043752605.1 Roseiflexaceae bacterium | reverse complement strand
GGGTATCTCTATGTCGCGTGCAATGTGCTGCCGCAACGCATACAGAAATTAGCAGTCGCCGGGTTCGAGACGCCACACGTCTGGCAATCGCGCGCACCGACATAGGTGCCACACTCCTGGCACCGCGTTGCGCCAGCCGGGTTCTGCACCCCGCAGGACGGACAAAAGATGCCTGGTAGGCGGGTTGTCTCGGTGGTGACGGGCTGCGGGCGACGTGGCAACGGCTGTGAACTGGTAGGGGCAACATTAAACTGCGCAGTATAGCTTTCGACTGTTTGCCAGACATGCTGCGCCAGTTGCGGATCGACTGGCTCATCGCGACCACCAAACAGCGGCCAGGTGAAAAAGAACGGGAAGAAGCCGATCAGACCGCCGACAACAAGCCGCCCACTTTGCTTGAACCATTCTTGTTCGCCGACGGTCACGCGCAGCCCAGTATCTCCCGGTTCGAGCGCGAGTGTCAGCGCGTGTTGCGGCTCCGATCCAAACAGCCCAACGCTGCGCTTACCAATCTGGACGACAATACCCTGCTCATCTTCGAGTACCTGTGCCTGTGTGTCGCCGCGATCGTAGGTATCGAGCAAATGCTGGGCGAGGCGGACTGTGTCGATTGTGCCCTGGTAGGTGCGTTGTTCCATAGTGCCTCCGTGTTGCGCTTTGGAAACAATCCTGCAATAAATACGCCAGCCCGCGTGCTTCAGCACGGTTCAGCGCGTGACCTGTGCCTTTCTGCGGTGCGAAATCTGGTGTGAGCTTCTCACCGATTGTATTACTTGCAGACGGCTACATCTGTGTCAATCCGTGTCTGGAATTTGGGCACGAATAGACACAGATAGGCTTCCGAATTTGTAGCGAGCAATACCAGATAATGTTGACACGTTGTAGCCTATGAGCTACAATACATGTATGCGCATAGAGAAAACCGACGAATTTAGCTCCTGGCTTGATGGGCTCAAAGATCGTACTGGTCACGTGCGTATTTTGGTGCGGATTGATCAGCTGATCGACGGAAATCCAGGACTGCACCGAAATCTTACTGGCGGGCTATCGAACTGAAGAGTGATGTTGAATCAGGATACCGAGTTTACTATACTATTCGAGGCCAACGTTTATTACTGCTGCTCGCTGGTGGAGAGAAGTCGACACAACAACGCGATATCGAACGTGCTATGCGACTGGCACAAGCATACGAGGAGGCACAATATGAATAAAAGCGAAGGAGCAAGCAGTACTCGCACGACCCGGTACGATGTGGCCGAGCATTTGCGCAGCCCTGAGGAGATGGCGGCCTATCTGGATGCCTGGTTCGAGGAAGCACCAGATGATGCAGCAGGGATCACAAAAGCGCTTGGCAATATCGCGCGCGCGAAAGGCATGTCGCAGCTAGCTAGAGACACCGGTCTGAGCCGCGAGAGCCTCTACCGGGCGCTGAGCGCCGATGGTAACCCGAGCTTCGCCACGGTGCTCAAGGTCGCGAAGGCGCTCGGCATACGGCTCCGGGTTGCGGCGTGAAACGCACCGCTGCGAGATTACGCAATTTTTGGAACAGCGCTGTATAATACAC
>JAYUYF010000386.1:0-1565 GCA_043752605.1 Roseiflexaceae bacterium | reverse complement strand
TATTCACCCTACCATCCGCCCTGTCCTGTGACAATATCCTTGCTCACCCGCGCACGTGCATCCTGGTGTATCATCAGCCGATACCGTCGCACGTTTGGAGCACGCACCCGATGACTACCACGCAGAGGCGGCGATGATCGGCGCGCAATCATTTCGCCAGTTGCAGCAACTCGGGCCGACGGTACTGCGCTATTTTTGCTCGATCGCGCTGATCGGGTTTGCGCTGGATGGCGGTATCTATGCGGTGCTGCTCAATCTGTACCTGGTGCGGCTCGGCTTTGGCCCGGAGCAGATCGGGCTGATCAATGCGATCGGGACGCTTTCATTTGCACTGATGGCGCTGCCGGCCGGTGCGCTCGGGCAGCGCTGGGGCAGCAGGCGGATGCTGCTTGTCGGGCTTGGCGGGCTGGTGGTCGGCGCGGTGCTGCTGCCGCTGGCCGATCTGCTGCCCGCGCCGTGGCAGTTGCCGTGGCTGGCGGTGACGATCAGCGTGACATATCTGTCGCTGGCGATCTACTTTGTCAACACCGCGCCCTACCTGCTCGAGCTGGTGAGCGCCGCGCAGCGCAATAGCGCGTTTGCGCTCCAGACAGGGCTGACCTCGTTCGCCGCATTTCTCGGCAGCCTGATCGGCGGGGTGCTGCCACCACTGTTTGGCACGCTGCTGCGTGTCTCAGCCGAGCAGACCGCGCCCTACCGGTATGCGCTGGTCTTCGCCGGGCTCTCGTTGCTGCCCGCGCTGGTGGCGCTGCGCCGCCCACCGCCGGTGGTGGTACCGCTGGTCGACCAGCCGGTTGCGCCGGATGCACGTGCGCCCGACAGCATGTTGCGGCCGCTGCTCGGGTTGCTGGCGCTGATCGCGCTGGTGCGCGTACTGCAAGTCTCGGGCACGGCCGTCACCAACACCTTTTTTAATGTTTACCTCGATGGTGCGTTGCTGCTGCCGAGCGCGCAGATCGGCGCGATCATCGCGGCCGGGCGGCTGCTGGGGGTACCCGCCGCGCTGGCGACGGCCGCGCTCACACGGCGCTTTGGCAACCGCGCCGTGGTGATCGGCGCATCGCTCGGCACCGCGCTGAGCATCCTGCCGCTGGCGCTGATCCCGCACTGGGGCGCGGCGGGCATCGGCTTCATCGGTGTGGTCGGGCTCTCGTGGATCCGCTACGCCGCCTCGCTGGTCTTCTTTCTGGAGCTTGTGCCACCCAATCGCCGCGCTACGGTCTCGGGGGTGACGGAGATGGCGGCCGGCGTCTGCTTCACGTTGCTGACGTTTGGTGGCGGCTATATCATTGCGTTGCTCGGCTACCAGACGCTGTTTCTCGGCGGTGCGGCGATCACCGCGCTGAGCGCGGCGGTCTTCTGGTGGTGCTTCCGTAACCGGAAGGCGTATGGGGAGTGACGCAGTGCGCGGATCCTGGGCGGCGGGCGGCGCGGATCCCCGGCGGCGCCCGGCGGCGCGGATCATGTACGGCGGGCGGCGACGGCCTCGGCGCGCGCGCGGGCGGCGCGGATCATGTACGGCCGAAGCATTTACACACCTGTTACGACAGGTGTGTAAATGCTTC
>JAYUYF010000385.1:0-1565 GCA_043752605.1 Roseiflexaceae bacterium | reverse complement strand
GGCAGACCGTGTTTCTGGCGAAAGGCTGCGAGCGCTGCGGCGGTGGGCGGTATGAAGCGCGGATCGGCGGCGTTGTGCGTGACAGTAATGCGATCGGGTGCGACACCCAGCCAGCGCACGATCTCATCTTTGGTAAACTGCGAGACCGCCAGCAGCTGCGCCGCGCGCCGCGCGGCCACGCGCATTGACCAGCGGGTGTAGATCCGATTGACCTTACGAAACGTCTGTGGAAACAGAAATGGGCTAAGATCGTGGATCGTGACGACGCACGGTGGCGCGCCGAGCAGTGGCATGACATTCAGGACACCGTGGTAAACATCGACACCCGCGCGGCGCATCAATGCGGGCGCGATACACTGCTCCCAGGGGATGCGAATGCGTGGATTGATCGTGGGCAGCAAACTTGGCCGCACGGTGAAATTGCCCGGCAATTTGAGCGCGCGTTTATCGAGCCCGCGGGTCGTATAGATCGTATACTGTGTGGTGTCATCGATCTGCGCGAGGTGTGTCAGCAGGTACTCGACATAATTCGAGACTCCCGCGCGCCGAAACGTCGCGGTGTGGGCCAGCAGATGGGCGTTAATTGCAACGTGCACTGGTTACGGGTCAATTCCGGGGTAGTTCGGTGTACTGATAAAGCCCCAGTAATCGCTCGGCCAGTACGAGACCCAGGCCTGACCAATTACGCGATCGAGCGGCAGCCCCTCCCACTCGCGTGAATCGCTGCTGTTGTTGCGATTATCGCCCATCACAAAAAGAGTACCGGGTGCGACCGTCACCGTACTTTTGCTGCACATATCATCAAAGCGGCAGGTGGTGTAGCCACCGTTCAGGTATGGTTCTTCGAGGAGCAGGTCATTGACATACACTTTTCCATCTTCAATTCGCACAGCATCGCCTGGCAAACCGATCACACGTTTGATATAATCTTTGCTCAGATCATTTGGATATTCGAATACCACAACATCGCCACGTTGCGGCATATGAAAGGGATATACAACCTGGCGCGAGAGATCGACATTGCCCGGTAGCAAGCGCAGTGGCGCATTGAGGTCAAAATGGAAGTAGACAAGCTTGTTGACAAAGATATACTGGCTGGTATGAAAGCTTGGCTCCATACTCTGGCCTTCAATTTTGAAATTCTGGATGGCGCTACGTACCAGCAGAAAGACCAGCAACACAAAGACGGCGGTCTCGAGCAACTCACGCGCTAACCGCTGCACGCTGGCAAGCCCATCGTGAGTCTCGACGGGTGGTGTGCTGTTGGCAACTTCGAAGGCGAGATCGTCGATCGTGGCCTGCGCGGCACGCTCGGGGTCTGCCGGAGCGGGTGACGGGGTGCTGATCGACATAATATCCTCAGTGCTTGAGCGAATGGTAACAAATGCTGCAAGCTCGCGTACAATAGCGAGTATTATACCCGAAGCGTACGTGTTTTGCCATCGCTCGATGGCGAACGAAGTCAGGGCAGAAGAAGGTCGGTATGCGGGCAACAGACTATGTTGAGGTACTTGGCGACAATCGCGTGCGGTGCACCGCGTGCCAGTGGCGCTGCGAGCTTGCGG
>JAYUYF010000384.1:0-4254 GCA_043752605.1 Roseiflexaceae bacterium | reverse complement strand
ACGCGCCCAGTATCTCCCCATCCTGCAACCGAATCACCTGGCTCGCATAGGCCGCCGTCTCGGGGTCGTGCGTCGAGACGAGTAGCGTCACCCGTTCGCGCTCAGCGAGCATCCGCATGAGTTGCAACACGCGCGCACCTGTCTCGGCATCGAGATCACCGGTCGGCTCATCGGCGAGGATCAATTGCGGGCGCAATGCCAGGGCGCGCGCGATAGCCACCCGTTGTTGCTGCCCACCTGAGAGCTCATACGGCCGGTGATCGGCCCACGGTTCCATACCCACCGCCGCCAGGCAGCCGAGGATGCGGTCGCGCCAGCCGCGCCGGTCGGCAGCGGCGGCGATCCGCAACCCCAGCTCGATATTTTCATAGGCGGTGGCGGTCGGCATCAGCGCAAAGCTCTGGAAGATAAAGCCGATCCGGCGGCGAATGCCCGCGAGATCACCTTCGCTCAGCCGCGTCAGATCACGGCCGTGCAACAATATGCGCCCGCTCGTCGGCCGATCGAGCCCACCCACCAGATTGATCAGCGTCGTTTTGCCGCTGCCACTCGGGCCCATCAGCGCCACAAAGCTGCCAGGCGCGAGCCGCAGGTTGATGTCACGCAGCGCATGGACGGTGCCGCCTGGGCCACGAAACACACGCCCGACGCCAGCAAGCTCAATTGCTGGTTGCTCGCTCATGAGCGGCCACCGTACACACGCTGGTACCAGTCATCCGCGCTGGTGGCTTCGGTCTCGGGGGCCAGTGTGGTGGGGAGATCATCACCGGGGCGCAAGAGCAAGCCGCCCGCCACCACTTCGATCCGCGCACGGCGACCAATCTGTGCCAGCAACCGCTGATCGAGCGGGATCTGCAAGCGCCCGGCAGCATCGACCACCAGCTGCGCGCCGCCAGATGGATTCTCGGAGTTGCGGCGCTCCTGGCTGACGCGGCCATCGCGGATCGCCACCATCCGGTCGGCAGCGGCAGCCACACGCTCATCGTGGGTCACCATCACCACGGTGAGCCCAAACCGTTCGCGCAGCGAACGCAGCAGCGCCAGGATCCGCTGTGCCGTCCGCCAGTCCACCTCACCCGTGGGTTCATCACCAAGCAATATTTTTGGCCGATTGACGAGCGCACACGCGAGCGCGATCCGTTGTTGTTGGCCGCCCGAGAGCTGTGCCACCGGCCGGTCGGCGTGTTCGGTCATCTCGACGGCATCGAGCAACTCGGCGATCCAGGCCCGATCACGCCCGCCGCCGCTGAGTGCGCGGAGCTGCGTGAGATTGGTGCGCCCGGTCAGGTATGGCAACAGATTGCGCGTCGTCTGTTGCCAGAGAAACCCGACCGTCGTGCGCCGGTAATCAGTCAGCTCATGTGCCGAACGCGCTGCCAGATCACGGCCATCGACCAGCAAGTGCCCGGCCGACGGCGTATCGAGCCCGCCGATCATCGTCAGCAATGTCGATTTCCCGCTGCCCGATGGCCCGACGAGCGAGACGATTTCGCCGCGCGCCACCTCGACATCCAATCCTTGCAATGCAAAGACTTCGAGATCGGCGATGTTGTAAATTTTGACGAGGCCACTGGCCACAATCAGCGGCGTATCAGTCATCGTTGCGTTCACCGCTGATCAATTTGCATCTCCAAGCTTGATCGCATCAGCGGCACGTGTGCGCGCCACGGCGAAGACGATCATCACCAGTGTGGCACACAACGCCAGTGCGAACACACCATACATCGGCAGCACCAGATCCCAGGCCGGCGGGATGCGCTCGGGCGGCGTGCCAGGGTATGGCCCCGCACCGACCTGCAGCAGCGGCGCGACCTGGGTAGCCACGAGCCAGCCGATACCGCTCCCCGCCGCCAGGCCGAGCACCACAATCACCGCCTGCTCGATCGCCGGCAGCGCCAGCACGCGCACACCGGCCAGACCAAGCGCGCGCAGCATACCGAGCTCGATCGTGCGACGACGCGCATAGAATGCGCCGACGACCGCGAAACCGATCAGCGTCAGCGCGCCCGAAGTGACAAAGCCGAGCGTCAGCAGACCAAACAAACCCTGGCGCGCCGGGCGGCTCTGCGCGCGTGCAATCAGGCGCTGCGCATCGCGCGCATCGGCCACCACAATCCCGAGCGCGCGCACCTCAGCCACCAGCACATCGATATCGGCATCTGGCGCGCGGCTGATCCAGACATCGTAGGGCTCGGCCGCGCCAAAGTTGTCAAACAGGTAATCAAGATTCGCCACGATGATCGGCCCGTCCTGTGGGTAAAATCCGGGCCAGTACTCGATAAAGCCCGCCACGCGGAGCACCACCTCGCGCTGGCCATCCGTGACTGGCACCACCAGCGGCAACGGATCGCCGATCTGCAAATCGGCCGCTGCGTCGCGCGTCACCAGCGCGCCATCGGCGCGCCGCGCAAGCGTATTCATGAGCGCGCCAAGCGGCGCGCCACCCGCCCACGCGGGATCAAAGCGCTGGACTGCCTGCGGGAAATCGGTGCGATCGATGCCGACCAGCTGGATCGTGCGACGCGTGCCGCTGGCGGGTGTGGCCGAGAAGCTGCCGACGCGCGTCGCCGCCCGAATTCCCGGTACCGCCAGATGTTCGCTCACCGGCACAAACAGATAGCGCGGCTGATCGGTGGCGGGTGCGGGCTGGCCCGCACCCGGCTGGCGCGTAGCGGCGCGGCGCGGTGCCTCGATCAGCTGGCTGTCAGCGCCGATCTGGTAAGTCGTCGCGCTGCGCAGCGATATCTCGGCGGCGGATGCAATCGTCGCGCTAAAGATCGCCAGCGACAGCGTGACGGTCAGCAGTAGCAGCGGCCCGCGGTAGATCTGCGGGCGGCGTGCGAGCGTGCGCAACGCCACCAGCGGTACCACCCAGGCGGGGCGCGCCGCCAGCCGCACGAGGATCCCCAGCAGCACGGGCGTCACGCGCACTACCAGCAACCCGAGCGCGAAGCAAAGCAACGCGGGCACCAGCACCGGCAGCGGGTTGGCAAACGGATCGATGCCGCCCGCGCCGCCGGTCTGTTGCAACTGTGAGACGCCGTATACCGCGACGGCCAGCAGCAACACATCGAGGTACGCGCGCTGCCAGAGCGGGGCACGGGTGATACGCGAAGCGCTGCGTTGCTCATCTGCGAGCGTGCGACGGGTAGCAGCGATCGATGGCAGCAGCGCGGCCAGCGCCGCGATCACGACTGCGGCAACGCCGCTGCGGATGGCATCGCCGGTGAGCGCGACTTCGGCCGGTACAATCGCGGCTGAGAATGTCAGAAACGAGCCGATGCGCGTCATCGCGGCGGCGGCGGCGAGCCCGAGCAGCGCGCCAAGCCCCAGTGCCGGGATCGTCAGCAGCAGCCATTCGAGCATCGCGATCGCCAGAATTCGGCTATCCCGGACACCACGCGTCTTGAGCAACGCGATCTCAGCGCTGCGACGTTCGGTCATCAGCCCGGCAATCAGTGCAATAAAATAGATCGTCAGCACGGCGGTCGGCACGCTGTAGGCGAAGAGTTGCAGCGTGAGCGCGCCCGATTCGCGCGTATAGCGTGCCAGCAAGTCGGCCGGGCCCTGTTCGAGACGAACGCCGCCGATACTGGCGACCACATTTGCCTGGATCGCATCGATACGGCTCAGCAGCGGGACTGCACGCGGCACGGTCAGGCCATCGGCATCGAGCCGTGCGTACCACAGAATCTGGTTAACCTCGCCGGTGAGCGCATCGGCCACGCTGGTCGTGAAGGTGGCTTCATCCGTGAGCAGCACTTCATCGAGGCTATCCGGCCGCGCGTACCAGGCCGGGTCAGCCGCATTGAGCGGCTCCCAGATCGCGCTAATACGCACCGCGAGCGTGCTGGGGCGGCTGCCGCGTGTGGTCAGCGTCAGCTCCTCGTCCACGTTCAGACCCGTGCGATCAGCAAACCCGCGCGCGACCATCACCTCGATCGTGCCGTTTGGGCGCGGCTGTGGTGCCGCACCATCGATGATTCGGATGCGGTCATCGAGCCCGGTGAGTACACCAAGATTGGCCTCGGCGAGCTGGCTCTGCTCGGCGGTGCCGCTACGAAATACGCGCAGCCGGTCGGTGCGGACGTGGCGCACCAAATTCTCGATCGGCAGATCGAGTGCCGCGATACCGGGGCCGGTGAGGTACGCATCGACGGCGGCCACGCGCTCCCATTCGAGCGGGCCACCGCGGTTTGCGAGGTAGCGAAACAGCAGGGCGAACGGCGAACGGCGCTCGCGTTGCTCCTGCTG
>JAYUYF010000383.1:0-1568 GCA_043752605.1 Roseiflexaceae bacterium | reverse complement strand
CCATGACAATATCGAGGATAAGCTTGGTCGAACGGTTGATCTTCATCCGGTTACCACCGTTGTGCTGGCGAGCTCACCCGCCGCCCAGGTGGCGAGTTGCTCGCGAAAGATTTTCGCATTATGCCGAATATCGACCGGGAATGACGGGTGAAACACAAAGGTATCGATCGCGGCGGTCATCGGATAACGGGCGGTGCGCGCGCGCAACTCGGCCACCAGCGCCGCCCGATCGTCGGCGTTTGTGAGCAACTGCTTGTCGAGCGGCTCGATCACCAGTACTGGGCGTTGGTAGCCAGCGGCGGCGGGCACACCCACCAGCGCGCTGCGCGCCACCGCCGGGTGCGCGTTGCAGACCAGCTCGCACGGCTCGGTGTACAATTCGCCCGCTGCGGTGCGTACCCGCTGCGATTTGCGCCCATAGAACCAGAGCCGCCCGGCGTCGTCAAAATACCCCAGATCGCCCATCCGGTGCCAGATCTGGTCACCCGCGCGGATCTTGGCACGCGCCGCCTGCTGCGGGCGGTTGACATACGCGTGGGTAACCACCGCACCCGTGACCACGATCTCGCCGATTTGCCCGGCGGGCAGCGCCAGATCATCATCCCATTCGGCGATCGGATCGTCATCGATTGGAATAATCTTGAGCGTGATGCCGGGTGCGGCGCGGCCAACGCAGGTCCCCGCCAGCGGATCATCGCGCTCGCGCATGGCGGCCAGCACCTCGCGCCCGCTCGCGCTCGCCACCGGCAAGGCTTCAGTGGCCCCGTACGGTGTGTGCGTATCTGCATCTTCGCGCAGAATGAGCTGGAACCGTTCGTGGAGGATTGGCGGCACGGGCGCACCCGCCATCAGCACGCGCCGCAGGGTCGGCAAGCGTGTGCCGCTATCGAGACAGTAGCGCGTCACCTTTTGCCAGATCGCGGGCGAGCCAAACGTCGAGGTCACGCGGTGGTGCTGGACAAACGCCACCACTGCCGCCGGGTCACAGCTCGCCGGGCGCGTCGGGTCGATCGGCGGGATGGCCGAGGTCAGCCCGAGCGCGACATTAAACAGCGCAAACAGCGGGAAGGCCGGCATCTCGATCTCGCCGGGCGCGAACTGATACAATGCGCGTAGCGCCACCACCTGCGCCTGGAACATCCCGTGGGTGTAGGCCACGCCTTTTGGCACGCCGGTGCTGCCGCTGGTAAACAGAATCGCCGCCAGCTCGTCGTCGGTCACCTCGGCGAGCGGAAATGGTGCATCGATGTTGAGCCGCAGCTGGTCGAGCGTCGCTCCACCCCAGGGCGCAAACGGGCCGACCGTGACGGCGCGCTGCACGCTGGCAAACGGTTTGGGGTAGCGCAGCCGCGCCAGATGCGCGCGTGGGATGCCCACCAGCGCCTGCGGCGCGCACTCGGCGATACAGGCCAGCAGGCTGGTGCGGCCCATCGCCGGGTCGATCAGAATCGGCACCGCGCCGACTTTGAACAATGCAAACGTCAGCGTGATCAGCGGCAGCCCGGCGCGCACCAGCAGCAGCGTACGGGTGCCGCGGCCGATCCCGTAGCTCGAAAGCCCCCACGCCA
>JAYUYF010000382.1:0-1569 GCA_043752605.1 Roseiflexaceae bacterium | reverse complement strand
CGATGTTTGTGGCGGCCTGTTCGGTCCAGCCGGTCCAAATCTCGATCGGCACTGCTGCCCCGCTGGCGACGGCGGGCGCGGTGGTCGCGGCGGTCGTGGCGGGTTCGGTCGTGGCCGGGCTGCCGGTTTGCGCGCCACAGGCGGCGAGGGTCGCGGCGGCGCTGCCGGCGGCGAGTGTACGCAGGAATACGCGGCGCGAGATGGGATGCTTCATTGTATGCTCCTTGTCACAACTCTGGGACATCTGTGCGTGCCACAACAACGAGTGGTGGGGGCTCCTTTCGGGCGGTACAACGCTTCCGCGTCATCGCCATGCGATGCTGCGCGGATCGTCAGGTCGAATGTAGAGGTAATCGCGTGTGGCACAGGATAAAATCACTGTAGCACAGCACCACCGCTGATCAAGGAGCGATTATCTTGCTTGCTGAAACGATCTTCTTATTCTGTGATCGCGGCTGGATCGGCAGGTGGGTAGACCGATTTCAGGCGGCTGCGGTAATCGCCCGGTGTGCAGGCCAGCATCCGTTGGAACAGCTGGTTGAATTGCTGCACGGTGTTGAAGCCACACTGCTCGGCGATATGGCTGATCGGCACGCTGGTGGTCGTCAGCAGCCACTGCGCGAGCACCAGCCGCCGGGTGTTGCGGTAGGCCACTGGCGAGGTGCCCATCGCGGTCTGAAACAGCGCGCTAAAGCGCGAGGGGCTGAGCGCGACGGCGGCGGCGAGCATCGCGAGTGATGGTGGTGTGGCAAGATTGGCCTCGATCAACTGCAGCGCGGGTGTCAGCCGCATGCGCAGTGCCTGGCGCTGTTGTGCGCTGTCTCCCGCGCCTTCTTCGGCCAGAAAATAGCGTAGCAGCAGGCTGACGACCTGGATCAACAGCCCTTTGACCGCCAACGGCCAGTAGGGCGCGGCGCGCGCGTGTTCGGCCATAATCTCACGCAACAGCCGCAAGACGTGCTGGGTGTGGGGATGGCAGGCGGGCAGCACGGGTGTGAAACGTTGGCAGCCAAGCACGAATGGGCGCTGGGCTTCTTCTTCGAGTGTGGCAAAGCTGGTATCACGCAGCAGATCCGGGTGAAAATGAATATTGGCAAACTGCGCATCGTGGGTCGCATACGCCATATGCCGATCGGTACCATTGATAATATGGATCTGACCAGCCTGGAACGGGAACGAGAAATCCTCGACGACCAGCACGCCCGCGCCGCGCAACACAAACCCGATCTCAAACGCTTCGTGCCAGTGGAGCGGGTCATGTCGCCAGGTGTGGCAATCGTCGATGCCAATCACAAACGGATAGGGGGCGGTGAGCAGCTCGGCGTTACCAAATTGTTTCTGGTAGACACACGAGCGTCCATCAATGGCAGATACCTGTGCCTGCATACGACCTCGGCAACCGGATAACGTGTACCAATACATCGAGCATCCCGGTGTGTTCGATGTATTGGTCTATTGTACGGGATCTTTCTCGCTTCGCCGTGTGATTGGTAGGAAAATACTCACACCGGGGCAATTTTTCGGGCGGGGCGCGAGGCTGAGTACGGCAGCTGCATCAAGCCGTGGCGG
>JAYUYF010000381.1:0-10149 GCA_043752605.1 Roseiflexaceae bacterium | reverse complement strand
ATAGCAGTGGCGCGCTGGCGCTGATCGGCACGGGCGCACCCATGGCCGGTACCGCGCGGCGGCTCGCCCATCAGGGTTGGGCCGGGCTCGAATGGGCTGAGGGTCTGCCCGGTACGATCGGCGGCGCTGTCGTCGGCAATGCGGGCTGCTATGGCGGCGATACCGCCGCCGCCGTGGATCGCGTGTGGTTGCTAATCGGCGAAGAGGTCGTCGAGCGCTCCAGCACCGAGATCGGCTATGGTTACCGCACCAGTACGCTCAAAACTGCGTTGCCAAAACCTGAGCGATTTGTCGAGCCGCCGCTGATCGTCGTCGCGGCCGCGTTCCGGCTGCTGCGCGCCGACCCGGCCACGCTCGATACGCGCATGGCCGAGACCGCCGCGCAGCGCAAATTGAAAACACCCTGGGGCGCATCCTGTGGCAGCGTGTTCAAAAATCCGCCGGGCGACAGCGCGGGCCGCCTGATCGAGGCCGCCGGGCTCAAGGGTGCCGAGTCCGGCCCGGCGCAAATCGCTGCGCAACACGCCAATTACATTATCAATCGCGGCGGCGCATCCAGCGATGATGTGCTACACCTGATCGACCTGGCGCGCACTACAGTCCTGCGTGAGTTTGGCATCACGCTCGATCTGGAGGTGCGGATTGTCGATTAAACCACCTACTTGTGTGCTTGCGGTGCCCGCCGCTCCCGCTCTGGCAGCGGAGCCGGGAGCGGGGAGAAACGCTGGTACGACACAGTTGAGAATGACGTTGGGGGAAGTTCAATGAGTGGCAAATTACGGGTGGGCGTGCTCTTTGGCGGTCAATCGGGCGAGCACGAGGTCTCGCTGGTCTCCGCACAGGCCGTCCTGGCGGCGCTCGATCCCGCGCGCTACGTGGTGCTGCCGATCGGGATTGGTAAGGATGGTCGCTGGCTGACGGGCGCAGCGGCGATGCCGACGCTGATCGCCGCCGCCGATGCCACCAGGCTGCCGGTCGGAGCCGCGCGGCCCGCAATGCCCACCGCCGCGCCGCTCGCCAGCGCCCCGGCCGATATGGTCGCCAGCGGCGCACGCAGCGGTGTGCTCGCGGGTGTCGATGTTGTCTTCCCGGTGCTGCACGGCCCACTTGGCGAAGACGGCACCGTGCAGGGGCTGCTCGAACTCGCGGGAGTACCATACGTCGGCTGTGGTGTGCTCGCTTCAGCAGTCGGCATGGACAAAATCATGATGAAGGCCGCCTTCGCCGCCGCTGGTCTGCCGCTCGTGCCCTGGGCACAGGTGCGCCGCAGCGAATGGCAGCAGGGCCGGGCACAATTGCTCGATTGGCTCGAAACGCGCCTCAGCTACCCGATGTTTGTCAAACCGGCAAACATGGGGAGCAGCGTCGGTATTAGCAAGGTGAAGACGCGCGACGGGCTCGCCGCTGGTCTCGATCTTGCGGCCAGTTATGATCGGCGCATTGTGGTCGAACAGGGTATCAGCGCGCGCGAGATCGAGGTCAGCGTGATCGGCAACGAGACGGTCGAGGTCAGCGTGCCGGGCGAAGTCGTTCCGTCAAATGAGTGGTACGATTATGAGGCCAAATATATTGCCGGTAAATCACAGGTGTTGATCCCCGCGCCGATCACACACGAGCTCGCCCAGCAGGTGCGCGAGCTCGCCGTACGCGCGTTCGCTGCCGTCGATGGCGCGGGTCTGGCACGCGTCGATTTTCTATTAGCAAAAGACAGCGGGGCGCTCGTTGTTAATGAGGTCAATACAATGCCCGGATTTACCTCGGTAAGTATGTATGCCAAGATGTGGGAAGCGAGCGGTGTAAATTATGTCGAGTTGCTCGATAAGTTGATTACGCTGGCCTGCGAACGGCACGCGCGCACGTGAGCGATCTGCTGACAGACGAGCACGATGATGCACCGCGCGCCCGCGTGGCGACCGGGCAGCGCGCCCGCCCGCGCCGACCGGTGCCAGCGAACGCGCCCGGCCCGCGCCGTGCTGCGCGCGCCTGGATCGCGGGTGGCTATCCGCTCAGTCTGCTACTGCTGTTTGGCGCGCTGTGTGCGATCTGGCAGCTGGCCGCCTCGCCACGCTTTCGGATCGCAAACGTCGAGGTTCAGGGCACCGAGGTGCTTGATGTCGCGCAGGTGGCCGCCGAGGCCGGGGCGAGCGGGCGCTCGATCTGGGTGGTGGAGCCAGCTGCGGTCGCCGAGCGTCTGCGCGCCAATCCGTATGTCGAGCAGGTCGAGGTGGTCGTGTTGCTGCCCGATCGGATGACGATCACGGTGCACGAACGGCGGCCCGAGGTGCGCTGGGTGGCGGGTGGCACGCGCTGGCTCGTCGATGGCGAAGGCCGCGTGCTCGGGCCCGATACCGCGACACAGCCGCTCACCAGTACACTGCTGATCGAAGACCGCAGTGGCGTGCCGATCGCACCCGATGCGCGCGTCGATCCGGCGGCGCTGGTGCTGGCCCGTACACTCTCGCTGCGCTTGCCCGCCGAAGTGGGGTATATGCCGCAGACGATCAGCTACACTGGCCCGGGTGGTCTCGAAATTACGACGCCAGATGGGCATACGATCGCCTTTGGCGACGCTGCACGGCTTGAAGAAAAAATTCTGGTGCTGCGTACGCTCCAAAACGAGGCAACACCATTTAGCTATCTTGATCTGCGCCCGGAGACACCCTACTACCGCGCGGCGGGCGCGGCAGGCACACCAACCGTACGACCAGCCCCCTAAGGGCACACGAGGAATAGCATGGCTCAACGCACAATCGTCGCGATCGATGTTGGTACCACAAAGGTGTGTACAATCGTCGCTCAGGTTCAGCAGGAGAGCGGGCGCATCAATGTGCTCGGCCTCGGCGTCACACCCGCAAAAGGCATCGATAAGGGGGTTGTCGTCAATATTGACGATGCCGTCAACGCGATCGCCACCAGTGTCGAGAAGGCCGAGCGCGTCTCGGGCTACCGCATCGGCACCGCGTTTGTGGGTGTGGCTGGTCGGCATATTTCGTCGCTCAACAGCCGCGGTGTGGTGGCGGTGTCGCGCAGCGACCACGAGATCACGCGTAGTGATGTCGCGCGCGCGGTTGAGGCCGCACAATCGGTGGCGATCCCTACGCAGCGCGAGGTCATCCACGTCATCCCGCGCACGTATGTCGTCGATGGCAACGAGGGCATCCGCGACCCGATTGGCATGTCGGGCTTCCGCCTCGAAGTCGAGACCCACATCGTCACTGGCGAAGTCATGGCTATTCAGAACCTGATCAAGAGCGTCCAGAAGGCTGGCGTCGAGATCGATGATCTGGTGCTTCAGCCGCTCGCTTCGGGCGAGGCGGTACTCACCAACGATGATAAGGAGCGCGGTGTGGTGCTCGTCGATATCGGTGGTGGCACTGCCGATGTCGGCATCTTTGCGCAGGGAAGCGTCTGGCATACGAGCGTCATCCCGGTGGGTGGCAATCATTTTACCAACGATATTGTGCTCGTCCAGCAGACGCCACACAATACCGCCGAATATCTCAAGCTGCGCTATGGTGCCGCGATCGCCGATGACCCCGGCGAAGACGACATCGTCGAGGTCGATGGCTTTGCGCCCGGCGAGAAGCAGCAGATTAGCCGCTCGATGCTCAATCAGGTGCTCCAGGCGCGCGCCGAGGAGCTCACCGAGCTTGTGTATAACGAGATCCGGCGCAGCGGTTATGAGGGGCTGCTGCCGGCCGGCGTGGTACTCACCGGTGGTGCGGCGCAGCTCGCGCGGCTCGATGAGTTGATGCGCGATATGCTCGGCATTCCCGTACGGATCGGCGTCCCGTCTGGGCTTGGTGGTCTCGCCGATTCGCTCAACAGCGCGCCCTACGCCACCGGTATTGGCCTGCTGCGCTGGGGTGTACGCCACGGCACATCGGCGGTCAACACGCCCGCATCGGCTCAGGGCGATATGGGCGTCGGTACGGCGTACGAACGCTTCAAAACCTGGCTTCGCGAGTTTTTACCGTAGCACGGCCCGCGTGTCGCGCTCGTTTGTATATGTTTGATACGCGTCATACGGATGGCCTACGGGCCGACCACACAATGGAGGACACCATGCCCGATTATTCGAACGGTGGAATGAGCAACGAGGGTTTTGCCCAGATCAAAGTCATCGGCGTCGGTGGCGGTGGCAGTAATGTGGTCGACCGGATGGTCGCGGATGGTGTCAAGGGCGTCGAATTCATCACGGTCAACACCGATCATCAGGCGCTGATCCACTCGAAGGCCGATATGCGCGTGCGCATCGGCGATAAGCTCACCAAAGGCCTTGGCAGCGGTGGCAACCCCGTCATCGGCCAGAAGGCCGCTGAGGAGACAACCGAAGAACTGTACGAGTCGCTCAAAGGCTCAGACATGGTCTTCATCACCGCCGGGATGGGCGGTGGCACCGGCACCGGCGCGGCACCCGTACTCGCAGGGATCGCGCAAGATATGGGTATGCTGACGGTTGGTGTCGTCACCCGCCCGTTTACCTTCGAAGGCAGTCACCGGCGTAAGACCGCCGAGCAGGGTATTGAGCAGCTGCGACCGATGGTCGACACGCTGATTATCATCCCGAACGACCGACTGCTCCAGACCGCCAGCAAGAATACGTCGATGCTGCAGGCCTTCCAGATGGCTGATAACGTGCTGCGTCAGGGTATCCAGGGCATTTCGGATCTCATCACCCATCGTGGTCTGATCAATCTTGACTTCGCAGACGTCAAGACGATCATGGCGCGCGCTGGCTCGGCGCTTATGGCGATCGGTATCGGCAGCGGTGACAACCGCATGGTCGATGCGGTCAACGAAGCCGTCGCGTCGCCCCTGCTCGAGGTCTCGATCGACGGTGCGAAGGGTGTGCTCTTCAATGTCACCGGCGGTGAGGATCTCGGCATCCTCGAGGTCTATGAGGCGGCCGATATCGTCGCCAAGGCAGTAGACCCCGATGCCAACATCATCTTTGGTGCGGTGATCGATCCGAACTTCCCGCCCGGCCAGGTCAAGATTACACTCGTCGCCACCGGCTTTGATACCGTCGCGCCGCGCACGCAGCGCAGCCGCTCGTACCCGAGCACCAATCAGCAGTCCGCACCGCAACCAGCCACGCAGCACCCTGCAGTGGCCTACGTGCCGGCGCCGCAGCAGCCCGCGCATCAGCCCACCAACCGCCCGGCGCCGCAGCAGCCCAACACCTACCTCAGCGGCGATGATCTCGACATTCCGCCGTTCCTGCGCAACCGCAACCGCAGCAAATAGGGACACGGGACACGGGTGCCATAATGCGCCCGTGCCCCGTGTAGGGACGCAGCATGCTGCGTCCTCCGCCCCGATCCCCGCGTCCGCCACGCCCCCGCCCGCCCCCACCCCCACCCCGCCGCACGCCTCACGCGATCACAATCTCCCGACCATACGCCTTGCGAAACAACCCCGCCGCGCGGTTCGCATCCCAGATCTCTACCGTCGCGTCGCCCGTCGCCTCAACATCGATCCGGATCGTTTCACCAATTGTGATCCGTAGCTGCTGCACGATCTGGCTTTTGCGGCGCTCCAAAAACTCTGCGAGCCGCAATAGCGCGGCAAGCCGCGCCAGCCGCTGCTGATCGCCTGGCTCGAGCACCGATGCAAACGGCTCGATCGAGACATCGCCTTTGCGGTGATACCGAACCATCAATGCCAGCAGGACAACTTCGCGGTGCGAAAAACCAAACAGCGCGCTGTTCAGGATCAAATACGCGCCGTGCTTGTGATGATCGTAATACCCGACTGCCAGCCCGATGTCGTGTAACGTTGCCGCATAGGCGAGTAATTCGCGCTCGGCTGTACCGTAACCGTGCAATTTGCCAAGCTGATCATACATGGTGAGCGCAAGTTCTTGTACCTTCGCGCTATGAATCGCCTCAAAACCATGGATCCGCGCCAGATTGAGCACGCTAAAGCTGCGTATATCGCCAAGTACGGGTGGATTCTCACCGACCAGAAACTGCTCGTAAAACAATCCCTCGCGTACCCCTTGACCACCAACGACGATACGCTCGAAGCCGCCTCGTCGGATCAATCGTTGGAGTACGGTCGTCCCCGCGAGGATTAAATCGGCGCGGTCTTTGTTGATACCGGGCAAGTCTTCGCGCTGTTTCAAGGTCATCCCGCGCATCATCTCGATCAGCGTCTCGATTCGATCGCGCGTCATTGTATAGCCATGCACCCGATCGAGCGGGTAGTTACGCAGTTTCATATCCACATCGGCGAGCGTGCGAATCGTCCCGCCAATGCCGGCCAGTGTTGTACCGGGCGCGATACCGTTGAGCCACTCGACGCCATCAAACTGCGCGTCAATCGCAGCCATCAACGCAGCATAATCGTTCTTGCTGATCGGATCACTCTTCACATACCGGCCACTCAAACGTAGCGCGCCGACCGGGCGGCTTAGCGTCGCGGTCATCAGCCGCTCGTTGACCTGCGTCACCTGTGCGCTGCCGCCGCCGATGTCGATCACAAAGGCGTTGTGCAACTCGATCGTGTTGATCACGCCCAGGTAGCCGTAATATGCTTCTTCCTCGGCGCTCAACACCCGCATCTCCAGGCCGGCCTCAGCAACGACGCGCGCCAGAAACTCGTCGCGGTTTGTGGCATCGCGTACCGCACTGGTTGCCGTTGGCACAATCCGTAGTACACCATTCGATCGGCACAGCGTCGCAAAAAGCCGCATTGTGGCGACACCACGATCCATCGGCCCCGGTCGCAATTTGCCATCCTCACCGATGCCCTCGGCCAGCCGCACGTTCTCACGCACCTCGTCGAGTAACCGAAACGAGTGATATGGTGTATATCCCATGATGATGAGACGGGTGGTGTTCGATCCAAGATCGATAATCCCGACGCGCTGGTACGGGCTACTGGTCATTGGTCGTCAGTTCACTGACACGCCGATCGAGCCGGTTGGCAGCGTCGCGGTACAAATCACCACGCAGCCGGGCCGCTTCGAGCTGCCGATACATGACGCCAATCCACACGGTCAAACCTGCTACCAACCCGGCCCAGAATACGTTTCGCATCATTGTCCCCCCTGCCGCATCGCGACACGTGTTCGCTCTTCCTGATCATTGTACCGTATCCCACAACGACCGCTCATTCGCAACGCCGCGACGTTCAACATGCAATTCTCTATTTTCAATGCTTATCCCCGCCGATTCGATCGATCCGGCGGCGAAACCCAATTGATAACCCGAATGCCAGCGAACTCGCGATTGTCGCAACTAGCACCGCGATCGTGATCCGCAGGTAGCTACGGCGACCATCGACATATACCGGCTCGATGTCCTGTGCACGAAATGCCGTTGTGCTTGTGTTGCTGCGCAAGACCCCGATCTGGCCGCCCTCGCCGACTCGTAGCCGCGTATGGAGCAAAGCCGTGGCTGCTGGTGCCGGCAACAATCCTGCCGCGGCCGCGCTCAGCGGTGCGGCATAGCGCAGATCAAGCCCCTCCGCCGCGACGTGCTGCGGTGCCAGAATATCGATCGTTGCCCGTGCCAGCGTCGCGGCATCGAGTCCGGTCGGTAGCACCGCCACACCGTCGGGCTCGCTGATCATCACCGCCAGTGTCTCACCCGCAGCAAGTTGCGTAAGCTGCACCTCGCTCCCCGCGACCACAACAGTGCCGCGCTGCGTGGGCTGCGGTGCGGCGGTGGGCGTCGGCGATGACCAGACCAGCACCTCGCGGCGCTCGACACCCGGTAGCGCGTCCGCATCAAGCGCCCTGATCAGCGCATCACCAGCAAACGGCTGCGCACTGATATCCGCGCTGAGCCGCAGCAGCACGAGTGAGTCGATCGCAGTGCGCGCCCGTACCCGCAAAATCGTATCGCGCCGCACCCCGTCCGCGATCACCACGATCCGGTCGATGGTAATTGTTGGCTCCATCTGTGCATGCACCGGCGTACCCCACACGAGCAATCCCACCATGAAGCCCACTATACCGATCCAGCTGCGTCCTGTCACCGCGTCACACGTCGCTTTCATCTCACTTGTAGAAAAACGGCACTCGCGCCGTACTGGCGCGAGTGCCGCATCGGGGGTGCGCCTGCCCGCGCGCCGTTGGTGTCAGCGCAAGCGCTAGATTTGCACAACTTTCACAAAATTTGTGCCGCGCGATGCCGACACTGGATGACCGCCCGTCATCACGACCAGGTCGCCCTGCTTCAAATGCCCCTCATCGACAAGTACTCGCCGCAGGTAATCGGTCAGGTCGTCAAGCCGCGAAATATGGTCGGTCAACACCGGTTTGATGCCATATACCAGGCTCAGGCGGCGATAGGTCGCCTCCGAAGGTGTGATACCAATGATATCGGTATTGGGCCGCAAACGTGCCACGCGCAACGCCGTCATGCCGCTGATTGTCAATGCCAGCACTGCCATGATCGGCAACTCCTGCACAATCGCGTAGGCGGCAGCACTGATCGCATCATCGATGCTGTCTTTCTTCTCCGCATAATAGCGCGATGGCATATCGTGGTGGACGTGCTTGATATTCTTCTCGGTCATCTCGGCAATGCGCGCCATCATCTCAACCGACTCGATCGGATATTTGCCCGTCGCCGTCTCGCCGCTGAGCATCACCGCGTCCGTGCCATCGAGGATCGCGTTCGCCACATCGCTGGCCTCGGCACGCGTCGGGCGTGGGTTGCGGATCATCGAATCAAGCATCTGCGTGGCGGTGATCACTGGCTTGCCCGCCGCGTTCGCCGCCTCGATCAGCTGCTTCTGCACCACCGGCACTTCTTCCGTAAGCATCTCGACGCCCAGATCGCCGCGCGCGACCATAATCGCATCGCTGGCATCCACGATCGCCTGCATCTCGGCGATCGCCTCGGGCTTCTCGATCTTGGAGATCACCGGAATGCTCTTGCCCGCTGCGGCAATACGCGCCTTGATGTCGAGCACATCCTCTGCGCACCGCACAAAAGACAACGCCACGTAATCGATGTCTTGCGTCATCCCAAACGCCAGATCCTCAGCATCCTTCTCGGTCATCGATGGTGCGCTCACCACTACGCCTGGCAAATTGATGCCTTGATTCTCGCGCAGCTCGCCACCCACCAGAACCTCGGTGATCACATCGTCGCCCTCCACCGCAACGACACGCACCTCCAACAAGCCGTCCGACATCAAAATGCGGTCGCCCGCCGTGACATCCTGCGGCAATGCTTCGTACGTTGTGCTGACGCGTGCTGCCGTGCCGATGACTTCGTTGGTCGTGATCACAAATTGTGCACCCTGCTCCAACTGGACATACTTGCCGTCCAGCAGCTTGCCAGTGCGAATCTTTGGTCCCTGGAGATCTTGCAAGATTGCGAGCGGGCGCCCGAGCCGCTTGCTCACCTCGCGCAGCCGCGTCACGCGCGCCGCATGATCCGCGTGCGAACCATGCGAAAAATTGAGCCTGGCGACATTCATGCCCGCCAGAATCAGCCGCTCCATCATCTCAACCGTGTCGGTGGCCGGGCCAATCGTACACACAATCTTTGTCTTGCGCATGTCTCTCTCTTCTCCCACTGCTCGATTCTATCGCCCGACGGTGACGAGCGGAGTAATCTTTGCGAGTAAACTCGCCCCGATACCCTCGACGTCGCGGAGATCCTCGACCGATTGGAACGGCCCGTTCGCCGCACGATGCGCGACGATCCGCTCGGCAAACGCTGGCCCGACGCCGGGTAGTGTGTCGAGTTCGGCCACATCCGCGCTGTTGAGCGAAATCAGGTCACCGCCCGCACCGCCCGCACCGCCCGATTCCGCCTGTGTGCCCTCCTCGGCCGCCGTAGGCGCGACACTGCGCTCGGGAATATGGAAATGCTCACCATCCGCAATCGGCTGCGCCAGATTGACCGTCACCATGTCTGCGGATTCGCTTAATCCACCCGCCGCGACGACCAGATCGTTCAGCCGTGCGTCAGCAGGCAACTGGTAAACATCAGGCGCGACGACCGCGCCACTGATGTACACAACACTGACCTGCGCTGGTGCTGGCTCCTCTGCCGCAAAACCCAGCCCTTCGTCGGCGATTGTCGCGTCAACCCCGTCCATCGGCACGGAATTCGCAATCAGGCTATACCCGGCGAGTGCCAGACCGGCCACGATCGCCAGCCCACCGATCAGCACCAG
>JAYUYF010000380.1:0-1570 GCA_043752605.1 Roseiflexaceae bacterium | reverse complement strand
GTGAACCACCACGGCCTGCGGCGTCGCCAGCGGGTGGTAGCCGAGCGTCTCGAAGAGCGGCACGATCCAGGATTCGCGCGTCACCGTCGTGGCCGGATCGTCTGACCGCAGACGCTTGAGGCGGCGCTGGAACACATCCCAGTGCGCGCGCACATCGCTCCAGGCCGCCGCGATCTCATCTGTGGTGCGGCGGCCGGCGGGCAGGCCAAAATCCTCCGCACGCTGACCAATGCCTTCGCCAGCGGCGATCTGCGCCAGAATCTCGGCGGCGATCAGGTTGCCTTCGGAGACAATCGCGGTGTCGGTCATATCGTTACCTGTTATTCTGCATCACTGGCTGGCGCATCTTCACGCCACGCCCTGCGGCACCGGGAGCAGCAGATAGAGCCCGAGCAGATCGAGCGGGAATTGCGGCTTGACCGTCACCCGTGCGGCGCGGGTCACCTGGCGCACGCGCCGGTGCGAATCGAGCAACGCGACGCTTCGCGCGGTGGCGATCGCATCGAGCTCGCCCTGCAACTCCGGTAGCCAGCTCACCGCCTGCACGAGCGCCGCAGCGCGCGCCGCCGGGTCGAGGTCACCCACCGGTTGCGGGGCGTCGAGCAGGGCGCGTGCGGCATCGGTGCCGAGCCAGCTATGCGCGTCTGGCCGTCCGCTGAAGCCACAGATGATCACCTCTTCGGCCAGCAGCGGTGCGCGGTCAGGGCTCTCGATCAACAGCCGCACGCGCAGCAGCAGCAGCGTCGTGCGGCGCGCGACCGCCGCGCTGCGCACGGCACCACAGCGCGCCGCCACCAGCGTCTCTGGCTGCGGGTCAAACGCACTCGCCAGCACGTACTCAGCCAGCGTCTCGGCCAGCGGGTGCAGCCGCCCAACGAGCGTCGCACCATCGGGGGGCGGTGTATCAAAACCGATCAGCAGCTCATCAGGCGCGCGGCCACCAGCGCGGCGCGGCGGCTGAGCCAACCGCTCGCGGAGCGCGGTCGGCAATTGCGATCGTGTCAGGATGAAGCTCGCCGCATCGGGCGGGCCACCGCGGCCGCGGCGCGGCGCGACCGGTTGCAGCGCCGCGCCAAGGCGCTGACAGGCGTTGGACACAAACGCCGCGATCGTCGCCGGGCTGCCGAGCACATCATCGCTGGCATAGAGCTCCTGTGCGACCTCCTCGGGTTTGATCGCGTGCTGGGCAAAGCGGGTACGGCGTGTGTGCTCGCGTTCGGCCGCGCGGTTCCAGGCAGCGTGCAACTCGGCGACACCGACGGCCGGGTCATCGGCAAACAGGGTGAGTTGGGTACTCTGCGGCTGCTGAAACAACGAGCGTACCACCTTGTCGACCACCGTCTCGCTATCGACCGGCAGCGGCACGCTGATCCCCAGCGTGCGATGGATCACCCTGGCCTTGCGCAACAGCACATCGAGCACCGCCTGATCGATCGGATTATCCTGCCCGACCAGCAGCACCGCCGCGACCTCGGGTGCGCGCTGGCCGTAACGATCCACGCGGCCCTCGCGCTGCTCCAGCCGGTTTGGGTTCCACGGCAGATCGTAGTGCAGCACCGCATCGAATGCA
>JAYUYF010000379.1:0-1574 GCA_043752605.1 Roseiflexaceae bacterium | reverse complement strand
GCCGCTCGACAACCAGCCCGCGCAGCAGGGTGCGGCCCACGATCGCCGTGATGACCAACAGCGCGACCAGCAGCGCAAAGGCAAAGATCTGCCCGGTGGCGGTGGCACTCGCGGTGCTCGGCGGCGTGACACCACCAAACATGCGGTCGATCACGCGACCAAGCCAGGCGAAGAACGATGTCAGCCAACTGAACGTGGTCGATGTCGATGCGGTTTCTTCTGGTACATAAAACGGCGGGCCGGCATAGATCGCCGCGAGGCGCGCCTGCGCATCGGCGGGTGTACTGCCAGCGGGCAGCGTCAGCGACTCGGCGCGCGCACCGAGCTGTGTGGCCAGCAGCTCGAGGTCGGGGTCGGGCGCGCGCAGGGCAGCCACCAGCGTGGCATTATCGACCGGGACGCGGGTTCCGTCGTCGAGTAGCACGGCGGTCGTCGCCGCCAGGCGTTCGGCGGCCAGATCGACACCGATCCGGTCACCATCGCGCGCGGCAGCGGCGGCCTCGCGTACCCAGGCCGTATAGGTGGGCAGGTCGGGCAGCGATTCCTGCGCGGCGGCGGGGGTGGCGCAGAGCAGCAGCAATAAAAGGACAAGTAGGGGCGCAGCATGCTGCGCCCGTGGTTGCGCCCGCAGTTGCGCCCGTGATTGGGCCCGTGATTGCGCCCGCAGTTGCGCCCGTGGTTGCGCCCGTTGGCCCGCCACCCCCCCACCCCCGGACCCATCGCCGACCGCACCCCCGGCCCCCCGCTCCGTGTCGGAGCGGGGGCGATCTCTCCCCGCTCCGTGTCGGAGAGGGGGTGCCGCCGCAGCGGCGGGGGTGCGGTCGGTCGCGCGTCTCATCGCGCCTCCCGTGCCAGACGGCGCACAACCTCGACGATCAGGCGGCGTTCCTCGGTCTTGATCCGTTCGTGCAGGCTGGCCACGTCATCGCCTGGCAACACCACAACCTCGGCGCTGGCGAGCAGCGGCCCGTCGTCGACCACCAGCGTCACGCGGTGGACGGTGCAGCCGCTGACGGGCAGCCCGAGCCGTAGTGCATCGGCTACCACGTGTGCGCCACGCAGCGCCGGAATGGTGTGGCCCGTGCGCGTGGTGACCATATCGCCGCCATCGGCGGGCAGCAGCGCGGGGTGCTGGTTGATAACGCGCCCCGGGAATGCCTGCAAGAATTCGGCCGAGAGCACGCGCATGAAGCCCGCCAGCACCACCAGATCGGGGGCGAATGCGGCGCAGACCTGCGTGAGCCGTTGTTCCCAGGCCGTACGGTCGTGGCGGCGTAGCGGCAGGTGGACGCAGGCGATGCCGTGGTGTAGTGCGCGCTGCAGCCCGTACGCATCCGCGCGGTCGCTCAGCACCAGCGCGATCTCATACCCACCGCCGGGGGCATCGTCGATCAGCGCCTGCAGGTTACTGCCACTGCCCGAGACCAGCACGGCGACGCGGTAGCTCACTGGCGTGCCCCCCGGCCAATATCGCGGCGCAGCTGCTTGCCCACAAAGCGGATCTGATCCGCCGCCGCGTAGGCGCGCGCCAGCGCACCTTCGAGCGTCGCGTCGACGCCGGTGATCCCCAGCAC
>JAYUYF010000378.1:0-1575 GCA_043752605.1 Roseiflexaceae bacterium | reverse complement strand
GCCACACCGCGCGCAATGATCTGCGGGTAATCACGGTAGCTCACCAGCAGCGCGACGATCACGAGCGTAACCGCCATCTGCACCACACGCAGCGGCCGCACCACTGTGGTCGTGCTACCGATCCGCCCGACAACCCCGGCGGCATACAGCGCTAGCAGCGTCCACAGCGGCAACAGATAACGCGGCTCGACGTGAAAGATGAGCACCGTCACCATCGTAAACGCCAGCCAGCCGCCAAAGAACAGCCGCCGCCCCAATCCCTCGTGCAGCGGCCCAACGACCCCCCACGCGCCGCAGAGCAGCGCCACAAGCCAGAACAGATCGCCCGTTAGCCCGAGCCAGGCACTTTCGCGCAGCACGCGACCAAAGAAATCCTGCTTGACGTAATAATCTTCAACAAACTGCATCTTCCAGACATGCTGGAAGGTCGGCCAGATTTGCCGAAACGGGCGCGCCGGGTCGGCGATGATGATCGCGCGCGCCTGTGCCATCGCGTAGGGTGCGCGGTCGGCCTGCGGCATCTCGCGCAGTGTTTGAATATGCGTGTTACGGTTTTCGACCAGATCGAGATCAAGCCAGAGATTGACCTGGCCAAGTGTATCGACCGGGATGAGGTGGCCGTATGTGACATAATTGCGCAGCGTCCAGGGTGCGACAATCGCGAGGCAACCCGCGACGACTACTAGCCAGCGGCCGATCGCCCGCCGTACCAGTGGCCAATCGATCTGAAGTTTGCGCCCGGCGAAGCTGATCGCGCCGGGGGCCTGCCATACCAGCCACGGCAGCACAAATACCACCGCGTAGAGCGCGGGCGAGCGTACCAGCGCCGCGCCGCCGAGCGCGAGGCCAGCCGTGGCGAGCAGCCACCCGCGCGCGCGCGCATCGTGGCGCAGCAACAGCCAGACGTGGAGCAGGAAGAGAAACAGATAGATCTGCTCGGTGAAGAGCACCGTCGCGCCTTCGACAAACGGAAACCAGAGCGCGACAAACGCGGCGAATGCGATCCCGGCGCGCGCACTGCCAAACATGCGCTGCGCGACGCCAAACGCCAGCAGTGTGGCGAGCGCCGCCAGCGCGGTTTGCAGCAACTGAATACTCAGCACACCATACTGCGGAATGCCGAGCAGCAAAACTACACGCAGACAGGCGGCGAACAGCAGGATATGACCAGGCGGGCGGATCAGCCACGAATCATCGAGATAGCTGCCGGTCGTCGCCAGCCGCAGCGCACGCCGGTAGTAATCGCCATCATCGGCGTTGCTGTAGCGCGCATCGAGCGGCGAGATGCTGATCATCCAGAGCCGCAGCGTGATGCCAGCCAGCACCAGCACGGCCAGCACGATCGCACTGGTGTATCGTATGGCGAAGTGACGTGCGTAGCTCATTGCGCTGCCAATCGGTACAAGGTGAAGACTCCTGCGCTGCTGATCACCGTCGCTCCCGGTGGTGCAGCACCCGCATCACGCGCCAGGATCAGGAGATCGGCACCACGTGCCGTGATTGTGGCGGCATCGAGGTCGGTGGCCACCACACGGTCCGCGATCCGCGAATATTTGCCCAGGCTGATGCGTGCTG
>JAYUYF010000377.1:0-10186 GCA_043752605.1 Roseiflexaceae bacterium | reverse complement strand
GCGCGGCATCGGCCGTGCGGCTGTGCTTCACCAGGACGATCGCCAGATCACACGGCGGGCAAGCGGCTGCGTGATCCACCACCACGATGCCGGCGATGACCTGCGCGGGCAAGCGCACCGCCAGATCGGGGGCTGCGAGCAGCCGCAAACCCGTACTGCGAATGGCGTCCAGATGCGGCGCAAGACGCGCATTGCCCACCAGCACAACGGTGGGAGGCTGCGGGATGCTCGCGAGCAACCCGGCGACAAACGTCCCCAGCGCACCCGCACCGATCACGGCAACCCGTAGCGGTTCGCTACTGTTTTCGCCACGCACTACGGCTTGAGTTCTACCGCATCGGCAAATTGCAGCCGGTAGAGCCGGTAGTAAAAGCCTTGCTTCGCCAGCAATTGATCGTGGCTGCCATCCTCAACAAGTTTGCCCTTGTGCAGCACCAGGATGCGATCCACGTTGCGGATCGTGCTCAGCCGGTGCGCGATCACCACCGAGGTGCGGCCCTTGAGCATCCGGTCGAGCGCCTCTTGCATCAGCTGCTCGGTCTCGGTATCGACGCTGCTGGTTGCTTCGTCGAGGATCAGCAGCACCTCGGGGTTGAACGCCAGCGCACGCGCAAATGCGAGTAACTGACGTTGACCGACCGAGAGATTGCTGCCCCGTTCGCGCACTTCGTAGTCATAGCCACCGGGCAATTTTTCGATAAAGCGCGCCGCACCCGAGATATCGGCCGCACGCGCGACCTGATCGTCCGTGATCGTCGTATCGTGCAGCCGAATGTTATCGCGGATCGAGCCGCTGAAACACGTCGGATCCTGCGGCACCGCGCCGATGTGGCGGCGAAGATCGCGCTGGCTGACGCTGCGAATATCGACCCCATCGAGCGTGATGCTGCCCGACTGAATATCGTAGAAGCGCGCCATCAGACTCACCAACGACGTTTTCCCCGCGCCCGTCGCGCCAACAACGGCAACCGCCTGACCGGCCGGGATGCTGAACGATACGCCCTTGAGCACCTGCTCCTCGGGTTTATAGCCAAACACGACATCATCAAAGATAATCGCACCGCGCACCGGCTGCGCCAGCGGCTGTGTCAGCTCAGCATCGCGCACCTCGGGCGTGGTATCGAGGATGCCAAAGATGCGCTCAGAGGAGACCATCGCGCTCTGCAGGGTATTGTAGCGATCGGCGATCTGGCGGATGGGCTGAAACGCCTGCTCGACATACGCGACAAACGCCACCAGCATACCGATCGTCGCCAGACCACCCAGCACCACCTGCCCGCCGAGATTGAACAGGACAGCGACGGCGGCGGTCGAGATAAAGCCGACAACCGGGAAGAAGATCGAGTACGCTCGCAGACTCTGGTAGCCAGCCCGCTGATATTCGAGACTCAAATCGGCAAACCGCTCGCGGCTGCGCGCCTCGCGGCCAAACAACTGTGTGACCAGCACACCCGTGATCTGTTCATTGAGAAACGCGTTCATCATCGCCAGCGCCTTGCGGATGCGGCGAAACGCCGTGCGCATCAAGCGCTGAAAAATCACCATCGTGGCGATCATCGCGGGCAACATAATCAGACTGATCAGCGCCAGCCGCCAGTTGAGCACAAACATCGTAATGATTACAAATACCAGGCGTACCAGATCACCGAGCAGCGCCACCGTCCCCTGCGTCAGGAATTCGTTGAGTGTATTGACATCATTGGTGATACGCGTGATCAGCCGCCCGACCGGATTGCGGTCGAAGAAGCTCAGGCTCATCTGCTGAATATGGCGAAAGATCGTCAGCCGGATATCGACCATCACGTGCTGGCCGACATCGTTCACAATAAAATTCTGACCGTAGCGCAGCGCAAACGAACCGAGCAACACCAGCAGGTACATGCCAAAGATCGGCACCACACCGGCGGGATTGCCGTCGGCGATCGGGCCGTCGATCGCTTCCTTGAGCAGCAGCGGCGGCGCAAGCTCGATCAGCGCGCCCACCAGCATCATCACCGTCGCCAGACCCAGGCTGCGGCGATAGGGTAAGACAAAGCGTGCCAGACGGCGGACGATCGCGCCGTCGTAGGCTTTCCCCATCATCTCATCGTCATCGGGTGGGGCTGAAGCCATGTTACTCCTCCATCTCGCTCTGGAGCAACTCACGGCGGTACATCGCCGCGTAGCGCCCGCCTGCTGCGAGTAGCGCGCGATGCGAGCCACGTTCGGCGACGCGACCATCGTGCAGCACAATAATCTGATCGGCATCGCGCACGGTGGCGATCCGCTGGGCAATAATAATTCCGGTCTTCTCCTGCAAGATCGTGCGCAGCCCGCTCAGAATCTCGGAGGCGGTATGGGTGTCGACGCTGGAGAGCGCATCATCGAGCACCAGCACCACCGGGTCGCGCAGCACCGCGCGCGCGATCGCGGTTCGCTGCTTCTGGCCGCCCGAGAGCGTCACACCGCGCTCGCCGATCAGCGTCGCGATGCCATCGGGCAACTGTTCGAGATCACCCACCAGGCGCGAGATCGTGACCGCGCGCTGCACAGCTTCTTCGGGTGCATCCGTGCGGCCAAAGGTCACGTTGTCGCGCAGCGGCACGCTGAACAGGAAGGTATCCTGCGGCACGTAGCCCACCGCAGCGCGCAGATCGGGCAGCGCCAGCGCGCGCACATCGTGGCCATCGAGCAGCACCTGACCCGCATCGGGGTCGCGCACGCGCGCCAGCAGATTGACCAGTGTGGTCTTGCCCGCGCCGGTGGCCCCCACGATCGCCAGCGTCGTGCCGCGTGGCACGCGAAACGAGATATCGCGCAGCATCCAGGCATCTGCGCGCTGTGGCGTGGCCACGCCGTGCGCATCCTTTGGCTGATCGTAGCGCACCCCCACATCGCGGAATTCGACATCGCCGACAAGCGTGGCCACCACTGGCGCGCGCGGCGAGGCAATCTGCGGGCGGCGCTGCTGCACCTCGTTGAGGCGCGTCATCGAGGCCGCCGCCTGTTGATACAGATCGACCGTCCAACCGAGCGCGATCATCGGCCAGCCAAGCTGCGCGAGGTAGGCGTTGAACAGCACCAGGCTACCGAGCGTCATCGTGCCGGCCGCCACCTGCTGCCCGCCCACCAGCACCACCAGTGCGCCGATCAGACCGAGCACCATGCCAATCAGCGGCCAGAGCAAGCCGCTGAGCAACACATAGCGCAGGTTTTCCTTGCGATAGGCCTCGTTGACCGTACGAAACGACTCGACCTCGGCTTCTTCCTGCGCGTAGGCTTTAATCGTGCGGATACCGCTAAAATTCTCCTGCGCGCGCGTCGAAACCACGCCAAACTGGTCTTGCACCTTACGAAAGATCTTGCGCATACGCGCGCCGATCACCACAAAGATCAGCACCACCGCCGGCAGCAGCGCCAGCACCATCAGCCCGATCACAATGTTGACACCCAGCATCAAACCGGCGGCAGCGATGATCAGCAGCCCGGCACCCGCCAGCGAATTGATGCCCGGGCCAAGGAACATGCGGATCGCCGAGATATCGTTTGTCACGCGCGCCATCAGATCACCCGTGTGCATCTCGCCGTAGAACCCCTGATCAAAGCTCAGCAATTTATTAAACATCATCTCGCGCAGATCGGTCTCGACCAGATACGACGCACGGCCGATCCAGATCCGCTGGCCAAAGCTGACGATTGAACTGGCCAGCGCGGCCAGCAGCAACAACCCACCATAGCGCAACAACTCGGCCTGGTCGACCCCGCGCGTATTGATGCCATCGACCGCACGGCCGATCAGCCACGGGATCGACGCGGTGGCCAGCGTGGCGAGCAGTGCCGCGCTCAATCCGAGCGCATAGAAGCGCCAGTAGCGACGCACAAATGGCAATAATGGAGCAAGTGGGTGCATCGTTCACCTCCAAACAGATATGAGAGGCAGTATACCACCCGGGGCCGGGCGACGGGGGGTGGTGCGGCGCACCCAGCGCACGGCCCCGTGCTACGCTGGCGACGGCACGTTGACAACCGAGGCGGTCGCAGATACACCTGTAACGTCGATGAAGTCCGAAATTTCGTCAATAGCGTCTATTCAAAGTGGCGCAGGCCTGATTTCAGTGGTGCCCAGCCGATATCCATCCCGGTTCCTGCCGGACAGATCCCTGTCGGACGGTTCTCTTCAACCGACGCAGTCTGGTGTGTACATGGCGGCATTCTATGGTGCGCTTCTTACGTTGTTCGGCCCACCAACTGATGAGGGTGGTGAGCATACCTACTGTTATGTCATCGAGGCCAGTGACGTGAACGGTCTGCGTTGGACGCTGCTCGTGCTAGATGGTGCAAGCGGCCCCTCAATACGCGGAGCTGTAAGAGATAGTACGCTTATCGCTGTTGCAGAAAATCTTCTCCATCTCATTGAACAGACTATGCCCGCAGATTATACGATGACGGTGTATGATGACGACACGGCAACGGAAGTCACGTTCGGATGCCGCCGGGGTGTCTGCTTTAGCACGCCTGATTCATAACCGCTCAGGTTCTCATCCACGCCATGGGTAGTTGCGACGTTGCGGATTATTACCGGTACGGGTAGAGAGCAGGACTAATTTGTGAGACGATCGCGATCTGCGCGCCGGGGTTAGCGTGCTATGGTGTCAGCGGATGTTGTTGACGATACAGGAGGATACAACCCGATGCGCCAATCACCGCACCGCCTACGCACTTTTTTACTGGCCTTTCCGCTGATCACTGGCTTACTGATCTCGGTGGGATTTGTGGCCGCCAGCGGCCCAAATCGGGTTGTGTTGCCAATGGTTTCCGGGGGCACGACGAGCACCAGCACACTGCCATCGGTGACCGCCAGTCTGCGCTGGTCCGACCCGGCCAGCTGGCCGGGTGGGCGCGTGCCGGTGGCCGGCGATGCGGTAGATATTCCGCGCGGCAAAGACATTTTGCTCGATGTCAGCCCGCCACGCCTCAAGAGCCTGATGATCAGCGGCGTGCTGGTCTTCGACCGCAAGGATCTGACGCTCACGGCGGGCTGGATTATGCTCCACGACGGCACACTGGCAGTCGGCAGCCAGGCAAGCCCGTTCATCCAGCGCGCGACGATCACGCTCGATGCTGCTGATGCGACCGAGGACGTGATGGGCATGGGCACGCGCGGCATCCTGCTGATGGGTGCCAGCCGTCTCGACCTGTTTGGCCAGGCACCTGCGGTGACGTGGACTCAGCTCGATGCGCACGCCGCCACCGGGGCCAGCAGCCTCACGCTCAAAGAGAACACGACCTGGCGCGCGGGTGACCAGATCGTCGTCGCGCCGACCGATTTCTACGGCGTGGCTGCGACGGAACAGCTCGAAATCGCCAGCGCCAGCGCCGCCACGCTCACGACCCGCACGACCCTGCAGAAACCACGCTGGGGCGAATTGCAGTATGTGAGTTCTACCGGCATGACACTGACACGTGATACCTCCGTGACCAGCCTGGTGCTCGATCAGCGCGCCGAGGTCGGCAACCTGACGCGCAATGTCGTCGTGCAGGGTGCGGATGACGCGCTGTGGAACACCAGCGGCTTTGGCGCACAGATCATGGCGATGGAGGGCGGTCGGATCCATATCAATGGCGTGGAGCTGCGGCGCGTCGGCCAGGCCGGCAAGACCGGTCGCTACCCGATCCACTTCCACGGCATGAGCTACCGTGCGGATGGTACGGTTCTCGCCGACGCGAGCGGCCAGTTTGTGCGCAACTCGACGATCTGGGACTCGCAGAACCGCTGTCTCGTCATCCACGCCACCAATGGTCTGATGATCCAGAACAACATCTGCTACGATATCGTCGGCCACGCGATCTTCCTCGAAGATGCTGTCGAGCGCCGCAACACCTTTGACCGCAACCTGATTCTCAAGGTGCGCAACCCGGCGGAGAACCGCAGGCTGCAAAACCACGAGGGCGATGTGTTCTCGGGTGGCTCGTCTGGCTTCTGGCTCACCCACCCGGATAATAGCATCACCAACAATGCGATCGCCGATACCCAGGGCAACGGCATCTGGTATGCGCTGCCGGAAAGCCCGATCGGCGTGTTCCGCAATGTTCAGATGTTCCGACCCGTCAATACGCCGTTTGGCAGCTTTGCCAACAACGTCACGCATACAAACAGGACGTTTGGCTTCCAGCTCGACTGGGCACCGAGCAACGATGCGGGCGATATCACGGGTGCCAGTTACCGGCCTACTGCCAACGGCCGCGATCCGGGCAATGTCGCGTTCGAGGCCGCGCTGCCCTACACGATTGACCGGCTGACAAGCTACAAGAACAACAGCGGCGCGCTCTGGCACCGGCAGGGTGGTGGCACCTTCGAGCGTGCGATCGCCGCTGATAATCCTGGTCGTGCGTTTGCGGGCAGCGCCAACTGCGTGATCCAGAACTCAGTTTCGATCGGCGATAGCCTGAACAATGCCACGACCGTCGTGGCGATCTCGAACGGTGAGCCTGCGGCCGGCATGGCGAGCTACCACAGTTCGTGTGATGTCAAACAACATGTGTTTGTCAATCTGCCGCTGGTACCTGGCAAAACCAGCGGCGTACTCGACACCAGCGATTACTATATTCGCCCGGTCGATCGTGGGCTGTTCCGCGATACCAATCTGCGCTTTATCAACGCCCATTTTGGTTACCGCACACCGCCGTTCACCAGCGAAAACTGGACGCTGGCCGGCGCGCTGTGGGATCCGTACGGCTATGTGGGCCCGGCTGGCAACTACTGGGTCTATGATGATCCGTTCCTCACGGCGGGCACCACCTGCCAGACGATCGCCCCGGCAGGGCAGACCGGCAAGAGTTGTGTCGGGCCATACTACGGGCTCTCGGGCTTTGTGATCGATCGCGGCAACGCGCCGTGGGGCGCGCTGATGCCGATCGAAGTGACGCGCGACAACGGCGCGGTCTGGGCGGTGGGCGATGGCCGGACGGCACCAAAGCTCGGCAACATGCGCCACGCCGCACTGGTCAAGGGCGGTAGCTATGTGCTGCGCTTCCCTGCCAGCCCGCTCCCCAAAAATCTCGAGGTGACGCTGGAGAACATGCTGTTGCCCACCGACTGGGCGATCATCGGCCTGCCGTTTGATGGCAGCGTCACCAACCCGGTCGTGTATGCCACGACCGATGGCAACGCGCAGGACGTACGCAACCGCCCGGAGTTCGCGACGATGCCAAACGTGCGCGTGATGCAACCCGTCGCCTCGATCGCCGAGGTGCAGGCAGCAAACGGTGACAAATACTATCAGGATCGCGCCAGCAACCTGATCTATATCAAGCTACGCCACGCGCTGCCGCTGGGCTATACGCCAGCACCCGGCTCGGACGACGATCTGTACCGCGGGTTCAGGGTCATTCTGGCCGAGCGCTAAACCACATTCGCACCCAGCAGAACGCCCGCAGCAATTGTGCTGCGGGCGTCTTTTTTGGCCTGCGGACTCTAGGCGTGTGCAGCGCCGGGCAGAGCGAGCTGCGCCTGGTTCCACGCGATGGTTTCGCGGATCGCGACATCGAGCGGCGTATGCACAATGCCAAATGTGCGGCTGAAATCGCTGCTGTCCATCACAAATGGTCGCTCGAATTCGTACAGCATCTCGACCATCTCACCCGCCGATGGGTTGAACAGCCCGAGCGCGCGCAGTAGCAACGCGCCCGCTGTGCGCGCCTGCAGCGGCTTGCCGATCACGGCACCGATTGCATCAAGGTAGTCACGCTGCGTCACGGGTGATGCGCTCGGCACATGCCAGGCGCGGCCGAGCGCGGCATCGTTGGTGCCGAGTGTCGCGAGTGTACGGCCAAAATCGGCGACGTAGGTAAAGGTATGCGGCTGATCGAGCCGCCCGACCATATTGATCGTTTTAGCCGCCAGTGCATCGCGGTAGACGAGCTCGGCCGAAATCATATCGTACGGGCCAAAGAAATCCGAGCCGCGTGCGCTGGCGGCACGAATCTGGCCGGCCTGATGGGCGGCGAAGAGGGTTTCGGTCATCTGCTGGCGCACGCGGCCCTTGCGCGTGTGCGCGGCGTAGGGCGTGTCTTCGCGCAGCGGCTTGTCCTGCGGGTCGCCATATATGTACAGGTTCTCGGCCACCACCAGTTTTGCACCACTGGCGGCGGCACCCGCGACGATCGCGGCCTGCAGTGCCGGGAACTCCTGTGACCAGCGGTGGTAGGCGGGTTGCGCGCACTGGTAGATTGTCGTGGCACCAGCGCTGAGTTGCGCAACAGTCGTGGCATCGGTGGCATCGCCGCGCACGATCTCAACATCGGCGGGGGCGAAGGGTGATGCGCCGCTGCGATTGACCATGCGGACGCGGTGGCCCTGTTCGCGCAGGCTGCGGGCGGTCCACTGGCCGAGCGGGCCGCTGCCGATGATCACGTGGAGTTGGCTGGTCATGGTGGTGCTCCTCTATCCATTTCGTTGTGTGCCGCGCTAATCGTGGCCGCTCAAGCCACGATAGCGTCTGACACGGTGGTAGAGTCAAGCACCAGTTATTGCATATCGAGCGGGCTTCGGACAGCGCGACCACCACGATTAAGTACGTGGGTATAAATCATGGTTGTCTTTACGTCGGCATGCCCAGGCAACTCCTGAACCGTGCGGATATCGTATCCGGCTTCGAGCAAATGCGTGGCCGCCACCTGACCATAGACGGCAAAATGGTTGAGAAATGCCGTGACTTCGGGTGCGCCCAGCTCGCGTGGATGGCGGTGCCGTGAAAGCGTACGAACCGGATAATCCAGGCCACATACGCCTTTTCGGTGCGGAGCGAATAGTGGAGACGACGGAGTGTGGCGCGAACCTGATCCAGGAGACGGGGAGGCTGCAACATGGCGCGGCCTCCTTGACAGTGCTGGTAGACTCTTCGGCAGACGACATGTCTGCCTAAGTAGACCGCACGAGGTATGAGAAAGTTACGGGTGCGGGCTAAGATCCACGATCTTCGGCGGACGGTATCGGTCTAATTGGAGTTCGGCGGCTAGACTCGACTCCCTGAAATCAGTACGTATCATACAGTATGCCCCTGTATTGCATAGTTTGGAGCAGACAATGGATCTCAATCAACACGTTGTCTTAATCACTGGTGCCAGTCGTGGTCTCGGACGTGCATTTGCCCAGGCACTCGCTCATCGCGGGGCACGTGTTGCCATTACCGCCCGCTCAGCCGATGTCTTGCAGCAGACGGTCACTGAACTGAACCACGCACCGGATCAAATCCTCGCCATACCCGCCGACGTTACTGATTTAGATGTAACCTCCCACGTGATCGCAACGGTTGAAGCGCAACTCGGCCCCATTACTGCGCTGATCAATAATGCTGGTCAATTTCGCGCCTTTGGCCCAATCGGTGTGGTTGATCCGACACGTTGGTGGCGTGAGCTCGAGGTGAATCTGCGTGGCCCATTTCTCTATACCCATGTCGTTCTTCCCCTCATGCGTACACGTGCTACTGGTCGCATCATTAACGTCGCAAGTGGTGCTGGTCTCGGCACAATACCGCTCGCTTCTGCCTATAATGTGAGCAAAACCGCGCTGATTCGGTTCACCGAAACGCTTGCACAAGAAATCGCTGGCAGTGGTGTCCACGCGTTTGCCATCCATCCAGGAACCGTGCGCACACCGATGAATGCCTATGTCCGTGATTCACCCGAAGTTGCCGCACAGGCCCCACAGATACAGCAATGGTTTCACACGTTATACGCTGAACAACAGGACACGCCGATTGAACAAGCGGTTGCATTGGTTGTGCGCTTGGTCCAAGGCGATGCGGATGTGCTCTCCGGTTGGTATCTGAGCGTCGACGATGACCTGAGTGCGTTGGTACAGCAACATACAACGGCACCACAAGCTGATCAACGAACATTACGCATGCAGTTCTGAATCGTCCATGCGAACGCAGCCGAACATGCGCATGCACCCGACCGCTGCGCGCACGAGATCGTTGGGTTTTTGACAGTTCCTGCGGTGCGCTCGCGGCGGCTGATGGGCAGGCCGTTGGGCCGCTGTGGCTTGTGGATAGCTTTTGTGTGGGTGCGATTCGCCAATCTGCGCGTTTGTTCGGCGCGTCGGGCAGTAATTCTGGGCAAACGCCCACGTCGCTTGTTCTACAATCGGCGTACACCTTTCTCAATCGCTCGTTCCTGTATCGTCCGGCGCTCATTCGTGGCGTTC
>JAYUYF010000376.1:0-10188 GCA_043752605.1 Roseiflexaceae bacterium | reverse complement strand
CGGGCGCGCTTCGAGGCCGGGCGCGGTGCGGCATCTGTGCGCCCGCAGACGCTGCCAACCGGCGACTCGACGACCTGGAACCCTGCTGCTGCCTGGGTGGGTTCCTTCTTGCGGCGAACACACGCGGCATTGCTGCGCCTCCACCGCCTGACCGCACTGCACGCTCCTGCTCCCTACTATTTGACACCTGGTATCATTAGCGCTATACTCGATCCTTATTGAGAGTAAGTATCAATGGAGATGGGCAGTGAACCACGAGCAGCCAGCGCTGAACGAGCGCTACGATATCATCATCGTCGGCGCGGGCGCAGCCGGCATTGGCACGGGCATCGTCTTGCAAGATCTTGGTATCGCGCAGTATGTCATCATCGAGCGCGATTCGGTCGGTGCATCGTTTAAACGCTGGCCAGAGGAAATGCGCTTTATCACGCCGTCGTTTCCGGGCAACGCGTTTGGGATGCTCGATCTGAATGCGGTCGCGATCGGCACCTCGCCCGCATGTACGCTCAACCGCGAGCATCCCAGTGGCCCGCAGTACGCCGAATACCTGCAGGTGGTGGCCGCGCATTTTCGGCTGCCAATCGTCACCGGCATCGATGTGACGAACGTGCGGGCGATCGATGATGGCTTCCTCGTCGAGACCAACCAGGGCGATCGCGAAGCACGCTTTGTAATCTGGGCGGCGGGCGAGTTCCAGTACCCACGCACAAACCCGTTCCCCGGTGCTGAGCACGGCCGCAACACCGCGAGCGTCGGCAGTTGGGATGCGCTCGATGGCGATGCGTTTAGCATCATCGGCGGCTACGAGAGCGGCATGGACGCAGCCTATCATCTGACGCAGCGCGGCAAACGCGTGCAAATCTTCGACGCCGCACCATCGTGGGATACCGGGTCGGGCGATCCGAGCCTGGCGCTCTCGCCCTACACGCGCGAACGGCTCGGCACCGCGCTGGCGAGCGGGCGGCTGGCGCTGCACTTTGACACACCGGTCGTTGCGCTCGAACCCGACCCGGCGGGCGTGGCGATCATCGCCGAATCGGGGCAACGCATCGTCTCGGCCACGCCACCACTGCTGGCCACCGGTTTCCGCGGCAGCCTGCGTCTGATCGGCGACCACTTCGCGTGGGATGAGCGCGGCAACGCCATCCTCACCGCGCACGACGAATCGACGCGCAGCGCAGGGCTGTTTGTCGTCGGCCCACTGGTACGCCATCCGGGTGCGATCTTCTGCTTCATCTATAAATTTCGCCAGCGATTTGCGGTGGTCGCCGCCACGATCGCCGCGCGCATGGGGGTGAGCGTCGAGCCGCTCGAACGGTATTATGACAATACGATGTTTCTCGAAGACCTCAGCTGCTGCGACGAAGGATGTACGTGTTGATTTCGACTTTTGCAAAACACACCGCCGCCCTGCCACGTAGCATCGGTTGGCGTGCCGCGCTGGTGATCGCCGTCGGTGCCAGCGTGCAGGTTGTGCTCGCCGTCGGCCTGATGGCACAGGCGATCGGCGGCTGGTCGATCGTCGCCTGGGGCGTCACCGCATGTGTTGGTGCGCTGCAATGCCTGTTGCTTGTTGACCTTGCGCAGCGCGATCCGAACCGTGCGGGCGGCACTGCGACCTACGCCGCCGCCGCCTTCCCGCAATACCCGCTCGTCGGCGCAATCTCCGGCTGGGCCTACTGGTTCGCCTGGACGCCCGGCATCGCGGTCAATGTGCTCTTCGCCGCAGAATACCTGCAAGCCGCCTTCTTGCCGGGCGTCTCGCCGCGATCATGCTGCTCGCGCTCTACGGGGTGAACCTGCTCGGGTTGGCGACCAGTATTCGGACATCGGTCGTGCTGGCGGTCTGCGCGCTGGTACCGCTGGCGCTGATCGCGCTCGCCCCGCTGCTGCAAACCGGCATGTTTGTTGCCGCGCGTATTACCGTGGTTCCTGCGGGTGTGGGGCAGTCGGATATGTTGAAGTGGATGTTTGTCGCCGCGTGGTCGGCATACGGTGCCGAGATGGTATCGAGCGTGGTGGCCGAGCTACGCGACCCCGAGCGGGGTGCCGGGCGCGCGCTGGGCGTGGCGGCGATCACGGTACTTTGTGCATTCATTGCCATCCCGGCCGCGCTGCTGGGGCTGGTGGGTGCCGCACAGCTCGGCGAAGACCCCGCCACCGCACTCTTACCCGCCGCCGAGGCGGTTGTCGGATCATGGGGTGCCGGTTTGCTGGTGCTGTTGCTCGTCTCGGCGCTGTTGCTGGGTGCATATACTTTTCTTGTCTCCTCCTCGCGCACGATCTATCAGATGAGCCAGGATGGGCTGCTGCCACGCTTCTGCGGCCAGGTGAACCGCAACGGCGTGCCGGTCGGATCATTGCTGTTCGACCTGAGCGTGACGCTGATCCTGCTGACGATTTTTCAGACCGCCCTGATCGAGCTGGTCGCCGCGGCCAACGTGCCCTACCTGATCGTTTTCATCCTGCTGCCGCTGACGTGGCTGCGGTTGTGCGGCACGAATGCGCGACCGTGGCGGCGCGCACTGGCGTGGAGCTTGATCGTGTTCAACCTATTACTGCTCGTCTTTGGCGGCGCACAATGGGGTGCGGTGGTGGTGGGGGTCGGTGTGGTAGGTACGCTTGCGGTGCTGCCGCTGCGCTGGTGGTGGCGGTGGGTCGATGCTCGCAGCAGTGTGGAGCCACACGATGGCTGATATCAGCGCTGCATTGCGCCTGCTCGATGCGCGCGGCCCGGCGCTGCTCAATCAGCAATGCTGGCTCTGGGGCTGCGATATCAAACGCAGCGCGGGCAATCTGCTGCTCGAACGCGGCTTCGGGCGCACGCTCCCGCCGGATGGCGAACAGGGCAGCCGTACCTACGCGTGGTTTGCGCCAAAACAGACGATCGTGCTCTGGGCATTTGGGATCTGGTATGGCGAGCCAGGGCGCGGTGCGGTGTATCTCAACCGCTTTGCGTGCCTGCCGCAGTATGCTGCACAGGATCAGCCGCCTGCACATGTCTGGCGGCCAGACCAGCTCAGCATGGCGTGCCCACCCGCCGATCACACGCAGCGCATGGCAGCCTGCACGCTCGCGGCGGCGCTGTTTGGCTGGATTGCCGCGTACGAGCGCTGGGTACATACCACCGCTGGTGCGGAATACCGCGCGGCGTGCGTTGCGTCGTGGGAGCGCGGCGAGTACCGGATCGCGGCCGATGCGATCGCCGATGAGTGGCAGCAGCTTGCCAGCGCCGTCGCCCCAGACATGAATCCTTCGCCTGCCACCCAGTATGGCGGTCTCGGCCAAGAATAACGGTGCGTGGCTCAGGACGACCGGGTGCAGCCAGGGTCACCGTGGCTAGTCGCACTCCTGAACTCGCACAATATTCACGAATCGAATATACTGAAATCCGAGTCACCTATCTGCATTTTGGGAGGAATATATGACGGTAACGGCAGCAAATGGAAGTGATCGTGGCTGGCAAGCAGCCGTCGGTGTGGGGGCACTGCTGATCGTGGTCGGGCTCGCAAGCCGTTTCCTCACCGGCACGACGAGCGTGACGGCGCTGATCCCGGCCTTTTTTGGCACACCAATCGTGGTGCTCGGCTGGCTTGCCCGCGCACCCGAGCGCCGACGCACGATGATGCACATTGTGGCAGCGCTGGCATTGCTCGGCATGCTTGGCACGTTTAGCACCATACCCGAAGTCATCGGGGTGCTCGGCGGGCAGCAACCAGCCAACCCGACGGCACTCGCGGCGCGTACCACCATGCTTGTGCTGTGCGGCGGGCTACTGGCGTTCTGCGTGAGCCTGTTTGTGCAGGCTCGGCGGGCGCGGTGACTCTGTAAGCACTCACCACAAAGGCATGAAGAATCAGACGAACCTACGCTCCCCTCCCCACCTGTGGGGGAGGGGTTGGGGGTGGGGGCTAACCCACTTCTACCCCCGCGCAGCAGTAACCTCCGCGCGCGTCGGTGGGTTTGCACCGGCGCGGCTCACCGTGATCGCGGCGGCGCTGGCGGCAAAGTGCAGCAGCGCCGCCAGATCATCGCGGCTGAGCGCCATGATCCTGGCGCGTGTGAGCGCCGCGCGTTCGGCCAGCCCGGCGAGCAGCGCGGCGTCGACGGTATCGCCCGCACCGATCGTGTCGGCCACCGTCACCGGCACACCCGGCACCTGGATCGGCGCGCGGTCGCCCGCACGCCAGGCGATGATCCCGTCCTCGCCGAGCGTCACCACCGCCAGCGCCGCTCCGTGGCCAAGGATATGTGCAGCATAATCGGCGGGCGCGCCACCCGGCAGCAGCCACGCCAGATCGACCGTGCTGAGCTTGACAAGATCGACAATTCCGTAGAGCTTCGCAAGGCGACTGCGGTAGGCGTGCTCCTGCTCGGGCCTCACCACACTCGCGCGAATATTTGGATCGAGCGACAGTAGCGCGTGGCTGCGCAACTGTTCGCAGGCCGCCAGCGCCGCATCGGGCGTCGTACCACGGAGTAGTGCGATCGAGCCGATGTGCAGCGCGGCCGCGTCGGTCAGGAGTGCGGGCGGCAACGTCTCGGCCGTCAGCAAGGTGTCGGCCGCGTTCTCACCGTAAAAGGTATAAGCTGGTTCGCCACGCTCGACCGCCACAAAACTGAGCGTGCTGGGCGCAGCGACGCTCACCAGCATCGTGGTGTCGATGCCTTCGCGCTCGCAGAAGGCACGTACCTGACGGCCAAAGAAATCGCTCGATACAAGCCCGGCATACGCCGCCGGTTGCCCAAGCCGCGCAACGCCCAGCGCCACGTTCAAAGGTGAGCCACCGATGTGCATGGTGAAGCCGGTCGTCGCTTCGCCCACGATGATCGGCAAAAAATCGATCACGCTCTCGCCCATAGCAACAATCTTTGTACGCATACGAATAACTATCTTTCTAGCTTATGTGCGTGCGCAGCTTCGCGCCCCTTCGACCGAGTACCTACTCCCGCTCTTCTCAATGCTTACATCGTCGCGCCCAGGATCCACGGGTTGAACTCCTCCTCGCCGATCCCCTGCGCTTCGCTGCGGCTCTGTGCTCCCGACGCCACCGCAATCAGCCGTTCAAAAATCTGCTCACCGATCTGCGCTACCGTCGCGCCCGCCAGCACCGGCCCGGCGTCGATATCGATATCATCTGGCATCCGCGCCGCCAGACCGCTGGTGGTGCTAATCTTGATACTCGGCGCCGGGGTAAAGCCAAAGCAACTGCCGCGGCCGGTGGTAAACGCCACGAGATTGCAGCCACCCGCCACCTGGCCGGTGGCCGAGACCGGATCGTAGCCGGGGGTATCCATAAATACCAGCCCGTGCGCGTCGATCGGATCGGCGTATTCGTAGACCGCGCTCAGTGGTGCCGTGCCCGCCTTGGCCACCGCACCCAGCGATTTCTCGAAGATCGTCGTCAGGCCACCAGCTTTGTTACCCGGCGCTGGATTGTTGTCGATCACAAAGCCGTTGCGTTCGGTGTACGCTTCCCACCAGCGGATGCGTGCGATCAACTGCTCGCCCACCGCCTGGCTCACCGCCCGCCGCGTCAGCAGATGTTCGGCCCCATAGATCTCGGGTGTCTCGCTCAGCACCGCTGTCGCACCGTGCGCCACGAGCATATCCACGGCATAGCCGAGCGCCGGGTTGGCCGTAATCCCCGAAAACCCGTCGCTGCCACCACACTGGAGCGCCACCGCGAGCTGGCTCACTGGCAGCGGCTCGCGCACGGCGGCGCTGGCGGCCGGCAACATCGCCGCGACCGCGCGCACCCCGGCCGCGATCGTCGCCTGTACCCCCCCTTCGTCCTGAATACCAATGTAGGGTGGCGGCTCGCCGTCGCGCACGTGGCGGATCATCGACATGTACTGGTTGACCTCGCAGCCCAGGCCGACAAACAGGCACGCCGCCACGTTCGGGTTGCGCGCGAAACCAAGCAATGTGCGCTGCAGCGTGTCGAGCTCCGGGCTGCCGTCGCGTGTGCCACAGCCCGCCTTGTGCGCCAGGCCGATGATATCGGTCACGCCCGGATAGTGTGGCAACAGCTCGGCGCGCGCGCGCTGGGCGATGGCGCGCAGTGTGTGCGCCGAACAATTAACCGTGCCGATTACCGCGATGACGTTGCGGGTGCCCGCCCGGCCGCGCGCGCGCCGGTAGCCCATAAACGTCCGCGGCGTCGGGTCGGGGAGTATGGCGGCGGGTGCGCTGCCAATTGCATAATCGAGCGTGAGATTGCCCACCGCCAGATTGTGGCTATGGACATGATCGCCAACCTCGATTGATCGTGTTGCGAAGCCGATAATCTGGCCATAGCGCCGCACCGGCGCGCCAGCTGGCAGTGCCGTCAGCGCGATCTTGTGGCCGGCGTCGAGCGTATCGCGCAGGGTCAGCGCCCGTTCGCCAATACGGATCATACGTCCGGCTGCGAGTGGCATCAGCGCCACAGCCACATCATCTGCGGGGTGGAGCAACAGCGCCTGCATCGTTTGCAGCGCGAGCGTGTGACTGGTCATGTGTCGTCCTCCGTCAAAAGATAGTACATCTGCAGCAGCAGATCGTCGATCGCATTTGGCCAGCCAATCGTCCGAATATCGGCCAGATTACTGAGCAACGGCTCTACATGCTGCCACACGGCCGCGTCGATGCCGCACAGCAGCCAGCGTTGCTGCGGATACCGGTCGCGCAACGCGCGCGCCAATACGCCATCGTCCAAACGAATCCAGACATCGCCCACCACCATCTGGTAGGTATGCGTAGTCAAAAGGTGCACCACGTCTGCCATCTGCTCGCCACTGTCGACATCACAGCCGAGCAGGCCAACCGCGCGCGCCAGCATCGTCCGCATCTCGCCATCACTCTCGCACACCAGCACTCGCCGCCCGGCCGCCCGCAGCGCAAAGGTCGCGGGCGGATCAATCGCCAGACGCATTGGCTCGTGGATCGGCAATTCGATCACAAATAGCGCGCCATTGCCAAATCGCGGCTCGGCCACAATTGTGCCGTTGTGCTGCTGCACGATCGCGTGCGCGATCGCCAGGCCCAGCCCGAGCTGCTCACCCGGACTGTGCGTCGAGAAAAACGGCTCGAATAAATGCGCAGCCGCTTCAGGCGTCAACCCACCGCCCGTATCGGCGATCCGCAGTTGCAACGCGCCGACCACCGGACGTGCCTCAATCGTCAGCAATCGCAGCGTATCTGGCCGCGATACCGCCATCGACTGCACCGCATTGAGCACCAGATTGTACATCGCCTGCTCGATCTGCGAGAGATCGCCGTTTAGCACCGGCAGCCGCTCGGCGACAAATGTACGCACCACGACCTGCGCGCTGGCAATCTCGGCCGCAAGCCGTGCCAGCGTATCTTCAAACAGCGCGGCGACATCGATCGGGCGCGGCTCGACGGGCTTTGGCCGTGAGAGCAGGCGCATATGTTGCAAAATCGTTCCCGCGCGGCGTGCAGCGCGCTCGATCTCTTCGATATCGCTGCGCAACTCATCCGGCAGCGGATACGCGAGATTAAGCTGCGCCAGCCCAAGGATGATCGCCAGCGGATTGTTCAATTCGTGGGTCGTGCCAGCGACCATCCGCACCAGCGCGGCCTGCTTCTCGCTCTGGCGCAATTGCGATTCGAGCGCGCGCTCTTTGGTCACATCCTTGACGATCAGCAACGCTTCCTGATAATCAGGGATGAACTCGGCCGCAATCAGTGCACGAAACAGGGTTGCGTTACCACGCACCATATCGATCTCAAATCGCTCGGTTGCACCGGCAAACACCGAAGCGAGCCGCAGCCGTAATTCGACCTGTGCGCCAACCGGCACCAGCTCGAGCAGCGATGGCTCGGGCGTCTCGGGCACCCGATACCCCTGGATCGCCAGCAACGATGGATTGAGCACGCGGAAGGTAAGATCAGGACGGCACACTAGCAGCAGATCGGGCGCGCTCTGGATGAGCGCATCAAGATAGCGCCGGATCGCCTCGGTGTGCTGATACAACTGCTGATTTGCGCGCGCAGTGTCGGCCAGCGCCGCTGAGGCCTCCGCCGAGGCGATCGCCTGCCCGAGATAGCCGGCGATCGTCTGGATCACACGGATCTCTTGCGCCGTGTATGGATCGAGATCCGTACGGCCCGCCTCGAGCAACCCGACCACTTGCCCCTGATGATTGATTGGCACCAGCAGCCCGTACTGCAAACCAAGCTCGCCGATCTCGGGGTAGACCGTCGCGATTATCGCAAAATCCTGTACATCGAGCACGACGACGCGCCGCTCATCAAGCGCAGTTTGCTCGTGCGTTGAGAAAAACGGCCGCGCGACGGCACCCGTCACCGCTGCAGGCGCGTTGAACGCGGCACGTTTGACCAGCCCGCTGCGGTTGACCATGCGTACAAATGCCGTGCTCGCGAGCCCCAGATCGGCAATCTGCTGAAAGACCGCATCAAGGATCGCGCCAATGTCGAGCTGGAGCGCTACCGTCTCGCTCAGCTTGAGCAGTGTCGCCAGCTCGCGTTCGCGTGAACGTTGCTCGGCCTCCCGATGTACCCGATCGGTCACATCACGACCGATTAATTCAATCTCAACGTGTGTCTCATCGATCGCGATCAGCTGGCCCGCAAATTCGATCAAGATCTCACGACCATCTCCACGCAGGAGCGTAGTTATCAGCGGCCCATCGAACGCCTTGCGGTCGAGCAGATTGCGAAACTGCTGCACGGTATCTTCACGCGCCGTCGGCGCAAGAAATGCCCCGAAGTGCTGCCCCTCGAGCTCCGCGGCAGCCCATCCCATCATCCGGCAACACGCAGCATTTACCCGCAGAATCAGGCCATTCACCGCGCAGATTACCACCGCATCCGCCGCCAGATCCACCAGCAACCGATGGCGCTGCTCCGCCCGCATGAGCGCGTTGTGCAATCGTGCATTGGCCACTGTCGTTGCAGCAATATCGGCGTATGGTTCAAGCAGCAACAGATCCGCCGCCGAGAAAAAACCGGCCAGCGCGTGCGCGACCGTGAGCGTGCCGATAATCTCGCCGCGATGCCGCAGCGGCTGCATCATCGCGCCGTGCAACGCGTGTTTGCTGACCGTTGATCGGTGTGGTCGCCGATCGGTGTGCAGGTCATGGACAAGATATCCCCGATTGGTGCGTAAGACGATCCCGGTCAGGCTATCCGCTATGGGAAAGATACTGCCAACCAGATGACTCGCTTCGCCACTCACCATCGCGATAATCATCGTATCGTGTTCGTGCGGCAAAGCTACCGCCGCGTGGTCTGCACCAAATAACCGCACCGCCTGCTCACATACCGTACGCAGCATGTCATCAAACGTGCCGAGCGCCGTCACCGCGTGGACGGTCGACGAGAGCATATTCAGCCGCCGAATCTCGGTTTCGTTCGCCTGCCGTAGCGCGATCTGCGTCAGCGACACACCCAGCTGCGCGGCGAACGCCTCGACAAATGCGCCATCGTCAGCGACGAGCATGGTGCTGCGCATCACCATCAGCCCACAGATACGTTCGGTATCACGAATCGGCGCGACGATATACCCCTCAATCCCGCTCAATTGCCGCGCGCGCTCCAACACCGCCGCAATTGCATCCGGTGGTGCGTGCAGCCAGCGATCAGGTGCAAACCCTGCCATAAACACCGGGTGCGGTGCGGTAGCGGCGGTCGCAAACATTTGCGAAGACAGTGCGATTGTCTGCGCAGTAATCGTTTCACCGCTCAAACGGCGCAACATGCGGTCGATCGCCGGGCTCGTGGTATCGGCTGCGACTCGCAAACCTGCCTCTGGCTCGTGCAACACCAGCGTGATGGTCACACCGATCGCGCTGAGCCCATCGGTCACACAGCGCATCACGGCGTCAACGCTGCCGGCCGTCATGAAGCTGGTGGCGATCCGGCTGAACGAGACCAGCAATTGCTCACGGCGCTGCGCATGCGGCACCGCACTGATCAGCAGCCGATTGACGACCTGCTCGCCCAGTTGCACCTGCCCGAAATCGATTGTCACCGCCAGCGTTGCCCCGGTGGCACGCATAATCTCGCACGCCAGCTGCCGTGGCTGCGCGCTATCGCTCCCCAGCAGATCGGTGAGCACCGGGCGCAGATCAGCTGCGACATACGCCAACAGATTCTGGCGCTCGATCGGCGCCCCCCACAGACTGCGCGCCGCAGCACTACACGCCAGCACCCGGCCC
>JAYUYF010000375.1:0-10196 GCA_043752605.1 Roseiflexaceae bacterium | reverse complement strand
TCGAGATCGCGATCACCCGCCTGCGGTCGCTCGGCATCCCGGCGGTCTACGCGCACCAGGCCCTGCAGCAGCTTGGCGATCTGGCACCACTGATGCTGATCAACGCTGCAAACCGTGTGATCCTCCAGACCCAGGATCCCGATGCCGCGCAGTATGCCGCACTGTACGCGGCAAGTGGGCTGGTGGCTACCGATATCGCGGGCCAGGAGCCAAACGAGCACCAGTACGCCGTGTTTCGCGTCAGCGGTCAGCCGGCCGGGCCGCTCTCGTTGCGCCCGCTGCCGTGGCCCGCGCCCACCAGCGATGATCCACCCGCAATACTGTGCGAGTGGCAAGCTGCCACCCCTACCCCACACGATCCCGCCGATGCCGCGCTGCTCGCGCTGGTGTACGGCGCTGCGCCAGTGGACGCCACAGCACAGCGGCTCGCGGCGCTTGATGATGTGGCATGGCGGCGGCTCGGCGCGCGCTGGGATCAGATTCGGCTGCACCAGCGCGCGTTGATCCTCGCCAATCCGGGGTGCATCCCCGAGCGGTTGGAGCGCCAGCGCTGGCTCTCGCGGCTACGTATCGCGCGCCCACGGGTGCTGGCGGCCGCCGAGTATCTGCGCATGCGGCAGGAGTAGGAAACTCCGGCACAGCCTGTATAATACCCGGGTAACACAACCGAAAGGGGATCCCGCGTGGATTATGCACTGGACGCGCTCTCGCCGCTCGATGGGCGGTACCGCGCCGATGTGGCCGATCTCGAGGCCTATTTTAGCGAGGCGGCGCTCTACCGCTACCGCGCACGTGTCGAGGTCGAGTATCTGATCTTCCTCAGCCGTTCGCGCCACGTCACCTTTATTCCGCCGATCGAGGCACAGCAGGTGCCACAGTTGCGCAATCTGTTTCGCAGTTTTGGCGAAGCGGATCTGGCGCGCGTGGCCGCCTGGGATCGCAAGGTCAACCACGATGTCAAGGCGGTCGAATACTGGCTGCGCGAGCGGCTCGATGAGCTGGGCCTGGGCGCATACAAAGAAGCCGTCCATTTTGCGCTCACCTCAGAAGATGTAAACAATCTGGCCTACGCATTGCTGGTGCGCGAGGCGCGCGATCTGGTGCTCCTGCCCGCGATCGATGCGATCTTCGCCGCACTGCGTGAGCTGGCGCACGCCGAAGCCGAGACGGCGATGCTGGCGCGCACCCACGGCCAACCCGCCACACCGACCACGTTTGGCAAAGAGATCGCGGTCTTCACCAGCCGCCTGCGCCGCGCGCGCACTGTCCTCGCGGGTGTCACGCTCACGGGCAAGCTCAACGGTGCCAGCGGCACGTTTGCGGCGCATCAGGTGGCGTTGCCACAGATCGACTGGCTTACGTTCAGCCGTGCGTTTGTCCGCTCGCTCGATCTCGAACCGATGCTGCTCACCACGCAGATCGAGCCGCACGATACGCTCGCCGAACTGTGTGATGCGTTGCGCCGTACCAATACGATCCTGACCGACCTGTGCCAGGACGTCTGGCGCTACATTTCGGATGGCTACCTGGTGCAGGCGGCGCAGGCGGGCGAGGTCGGCTCGTCGACGATGCCGCACAAGGTCAACCCGATCGATTTTGAAAACGCTGAGGGTAATCTGGGAATTGCCAGTGCGCTGCTCGAACACTTTGCGCGCAAGCTGCCGGTCTCGCGGCTGCAACGTGATTTGACCGATAGTACCGTGCTGCGCAATCTCGGCGTCGCGGTCGGGCACTCGCTGCTGGGCTACCGGCGCGTGCTCAAAGGCCTTGGGCGTGTGGCACCCGACCGCGCGCGGATGCTCGATGATTTGCGCGCGCACCCCGAGGTGATCACCGAGGCGGTGCAGACCATCCTGCGCCGCGCGGGCTTCCCTGAACCGTACGAAGTGCTCAAGGGGCTGAGCCGTGGCCGCGCGCTGACGCTCGCAACGCTGCACGCCTTTGTCGATGAACTGGACATCCACGAGGATGTGCGCGCCGAACTGCGTGCGCTCACACCCGAAAATTATATCGGTCTCGCTGCGCAACTCGCACGATCCGCGTAATTGTATTCGACAAAGCGCGAAAAACCCGTAAAACAGCGTGAGATATGACGTATCGATCGCTGATACGTCTGATGTGGCGGGCAGAGCGATGCTGATCGAACTTCGGGTGACCAATTTTCGTTCATTCCGCGAGACGCAGGTCTTTAGCATGGTGGCGAGCAGCGACCGTAAGCTGCTCGACCAGACGGTCGCGCCCGCAGGGCTGGCGCGGCTGCGGCTGAACACCTGCGCGGTGGTGTTTGGCGCAAACGCTTCGGGCAAAAGCAACCTGATCGAGGCGCTCGCGCTCGTGCGGCGGCTGGTGCTCTCGTTTGAAGAGGCGGGTGGCTGGCGGCTCGCGAGCCTGACCGATGCCGACACGGACAAGTATTTTGCGCCATTTCTCCTCGATGAGACGGCGCGCGCGCAGCCAAGCGAGTTCGAGGTGCTGTTTGTCCACGGCGGGGTGCGGTATCAGTACGGGTTTCGCATCGACGCGCAGGTGGTGCATGCCGAATGGCTGATTGCCTATCCCACAGGCCAGCCGCAGCGCTGGTTCGAGCGCACGCGGCGCGCCGATGGTGGCTATGACTGGGAGTTTCGCTCGCGCAATTTCCGTGGCGAAAAGCAGCGCATCACCGAGGTGACGCGCGAGGACACATTGTATATGGCCGTCGGGCCGCAGTTTGGCCTCGAACAGTTGCTTGATTTGCAGCGCTGGTTTGCTGATCTGACGATCACATTCCCCGGCCCGTTGTACCATCGCAACTCGCGCACCTCGCGCCGCGCCGCCGAAGACCCGGCGTTCCTGGCGCAACTCACCGATCTGCTACGCCACGCCGACGTTGGCATCGTCGATGTCCAGATCGAAGAAGAGGGTGCCCGCACACGCGCCGATGGCGAGGAGCCGCGCCCATCGCGCGCCGCGCCGACCTACGAGGTGCGCTTCGCCCACGCCGCTGCTGCGGGCCAGCCGCCGCACTGGCTGCCATTCCGCGCCGAATCGCGCGGCACACGCCAGCTGTTCGAAATGGCGTACGCCTGGCTGACGATCATCGAGCGCGGCGGCGTGCTGGTGGCAGATGAACTCGACACCAGTTTGCACCCGTTGCTGACGCGCCGGGTGGTCGAGCTATTTCATGATTTGCAGGTCAATCGGCACGGCGCACAGTTGATCTTCAACACCCACGACGTGACGCTGCTGGATCGGACGCTGTTCCGGCGCGACCAGATCTGGTTTACCGAGAAAGACCGTGCGGGCGCGACGCGGCTCTACCCGCTGCTCGAATTTAGCCCGCGCAACGATGAGGCGCTCGAACGCGGCTACCTCGGCGGGCGCTACGGCGCGACGCCCTACGTCGAGCGGCTGGTAGCCTGGAAGGACGATCATGGCGCGCCGCAAGACGAAGCGTGAACCCACCGCCGTGCCGGTGCGCAGCGAAGGAGATCTGCAGCGCAGCGCGGGCCGCCGCGTGGTACGTACCCCGCTGCTGCTGGTCTGCGAGGGCACGCGCACCGAGCCACTGTATTTCGAGGCGCTCTGCGAGGATTGCCGCCTGCAGCGGATCATCGATATCGAAGTCGTCGGCCGCGACCCGCTGAGTATCGTCGAGCGCGCGGTGGCACTGGAGCGCGCGGGCGGCCACGAGCCGCGAGAGCACGATCTTGCTGCCGTACGAGGGTGTCTGGTGTGTCTTCGACCGCGAGGCGCAAGAAACTGCGCGCTTCCAGCAGGCGGTGGTGCGCGCCGCGCGTCAGCGCCGCATGCATCTGGCGATCTCAAATCCGTCGTTCGAATACTGGTATCTGCTGCACATTGGCGAGTACAGCCGCCCATTCGCCGACGGCGGCGCGGTGCTGCGCGAGCTGACGCGCCCGGCCAATCTGCCCGGCTACCGCAAAAATGCGTCTGTCTACCTGCGGCTCAAACCCCAGACCGAGATCGCATCCGAACGCGCCGAACGGCTGCGCGCGGCGCACCCGGCCTATCCCGCTGATCCGTACCCCAACCCGAGCACTGATGTCTTTGAGCTCGTGCGCGCGCTGCTGGCGATGGTGGGGCCGGGAGGATAATGTAGTTTCACGCCGCAACCAACTCACGTACATGAGCGATTTCATTACTCCGAATCGGCCGGACTGCTGCTGCTGCAACGGTGACTACTGCAACCGTCTCACCGTACAATGTCAAAAACTCAACCGTACATCCAGCGCCTGCATTATGCACAAGCACAACTGTGCCAACATCGCCCGCCCGTAGAGCACTCTCGGGTATATCAGTTGTAAGTACAACAGATGTCAGCTCTTCAATCATTGCGCTTCCCTTTCTGAGAATAGGCTGTGGCGAGCCTTGGATCGTGCTCTCCCATCGCAATAAACCAGATCACGCGAACATAAGGTTTGCGACCATCTGGTGTTTCGAGCTTACCTTCAACAATAAAGTTTGTTCCAAAAGGGGTCGATACAGTTTCACTAACTTCATTGACAAGCGCGTGATGTCGTAGGGCTGCGGCGAGGACGTACCATTTTTCCGGAACAAAACCAAATGAGCGGAAAAATATTGCTTTACTACGACCATCCCGATGAGTCAACGAGAGCAGGTATTGTGTTATTTTAGGTTCCGGAATAACCATCGCAGGAGCGTTGGGTAATCTCACAAAACCACTTGTCTACTCAGAACTAGCTTCTACGCAAACGATTATACCACTTTGTGTCTGCGCAGTTTGACCGACGAAGTAAAGTGCCAGAGGGGCGCATAATGATGCTCCTCTCTGGCATAACAATAGTCTTCCGTAAGAATATACGAGTGCTACGTAACCTTGGTCTGATCAACCTCACCGCGCCACGCGCCGGTCTCGCTGCCACGGCTCTCGATAAACTTCTTGAAGTTGTCGAGGTCACCCTTGATCCGGCCTTCAACAAATCCGAGGAGCGTGCCCGCTGACTCGATCCAGTTGTCTGGCTCGTAATCGAGCTGGAGCATGACACGCGTCTTGTCATCATCGATGCGGTGGAACGTCACGACGCCGGCGTTCTTCGCACCACTGGTGCTGGTCCACGCGATGCGCTGGTCGGGCGTCTGCTCAGTGACAACCGCATCCCAGTCCTTCTCATAGCCGACGATATTCGCCTTCCAGTGCAGGTGGGTCGCGTCAAGCTGCTTGACCGACTCGATCCCGTCCATAAAATGTGGGAAATCCTCGAACTGCGTCCACTGATTGTATGCGGTACGCACTGGAACGTTTACGTCGATTGATTTCTCTACGTTTGCCATTGCTTGGCTCCTTGTCTCTCTTATTGCTCGCTGCCTGGCGAGCATTACGTCTTCAGGAGGAGCAAGATGTGTGCCAACTCTAGCGTAGCGCAAACCCGCGCTCGTTGAGCATCGCGCGCAACACATCGCGGCCCGAGAGCGCCTGCGGCCCGGCCACGCGCTTTGCTGAATGCTCGGCCCAGTCACCGCGCACCTGCATCTGCTGGCTGGCGTAGAATTCCGCCATCTCGGCATTGTATGCAGCCACTACGGTAGTCTGGTCGGTCTGATACTGCTCATCGTGCAGCACGGCTGAGTGTGGCAAACGTGGTTTGACCGCCGTTGGGCGCGCCGGATCGGGCCAGCCGACACACAGGCCAAATACCGCAAAGGTACGTGGTGGCAAGCCCAGCACACGCGCGACATCGAGCGGCCGGTTGCGCATCGCACCGATGTAGACCGTGCCCAGCCCGAGCGATGCGGCGGCCACGGCGGCGTTCTGCGCGGCCAGCGTGGCATCGATCGCCGCTACCAGCAGCATCTCGGTGTAGTCGAGCGCATCGTGCGGTAGCTCGCGCGCGGCGGCGACATCGGCGAGGCGCGCCAGATCGGCCAGCCAGACCAGAAACAACGGACACTCGCGGATCTGGGCCTGGTCGCCCGCCAGATTTGCGAGTTCGGCCTTGCGCTGCGGGTCGCGCACCGCGACAACGCTCCAGGTTTGCAGGTTCGACGACGTCGCCGCCGATTGGGCAGCGGCGATCAGCGTTGGCAACACAGCATCAGGCAGTGGCTCGGCGGTGAACGCGCGCACCGATCGATGGTCGAGCATCGCGGCCAGGGTCTCGTTCCACAGGATTTCGTCGGGCGCGGCGGCACCATAGCGTGCGGTTAGCGCAGCGTGGGCTTCAGGCGAAATGGTCATGGTACCTCGTAGGATCTGGCGCGCGTGCGGCGCGGGGGCGCGTGGGCGGATCGGACGCTGAAACGCAGCATGCTGCGTCCGTACGGGCGCGGTGGCGGATCGGATGTTGGGATGCAGCAGGCTGCGTCCGTACGGGATTGGGGCAGGATCGGGATCGGCGCGCGGTGCCACGGAAGAAAACCAGCGCACACAGACGCGCTATAATGAGCCTATGTCCACACCACTACTGGCTACCAGGTTGTATCGCCCGCTGCCCCGCCCACAGCACGTGCTGCGGCAACGTCTGCTCACCGTGCTCGCCGGGTCTGCGTCACGCAGCGTGATCCTGCTCACGGCACCGGCCGGCGCAGGCAAGACCACGCTGCTCAGCCAGTGGCTCGAACAATGTATGCACCCGGTCGCGTGGCTGACGCTCGATGCGTGTGATGCCGAGCCGGGGCATTTCCTGGCGTACCTCGTCGCCGCGTTGCGTCCTGCCGTGCCGCAGCTGGCGCACGCCTCTTTGCTCCAGCCCCCGGCCGCACTGATGGCGGTGCTGGCCAACGCGCTTGCTGCGCTGTCGCAGCCGCTCACGCTGGTGCTCGACGATTATCACCGGCTCGATTCGCCGCCGGTCGATGCCCTGCTCACACAGCTGCTCGATCACCAGCCGCCGCAGCTGCAACTGGTGATCGCTACGCGCCAGGATCCAGGTCTGCCGCTGGCACGGTTGCGTGCGCGCGGCCAGCTGATCGAACTGCGCGCCGCCGATCTGCGCTTCACCCACGACGAAACGACCGCGTTGCTGGTGGGCACACTCGGGCGCACGTTGCCCGCCACCGCCGTACAGGCGCTGGAGCAGCAGACCGAGGGCTGGGCCGCCGGGTTGCAACTCGCCACGCTCGCACTGCGTGGTTCGCACGGTCTCGCCAGCCTGCCGGGGGCGGTACACACGACCCGGCGCTTCGCGATCGAGTATCTGCTCGAAGAGGTGCTCCAGCAGCAGCCCGCAGCCATCCAGCAGTTCCTGCTGCACACCGCAATCCTTGACCGGCTGTGCGGGCCGTTGTGTGATGCGTTGCTCGCCGCGCCCGCAGGCACCGGCGCAGCCACGCTCGCGGCGATCGAACACGCCAACCTGTTCCTCGTGCCGCTCGATGACGAACGCCGCTGGTACCGTTACCACCACCTGTTTGCCGAGTTGCTCCGCCAGCACCGCGCGCAGCATCTGCCCGCCGCGCCACTGGCCGCGCTGCACACACGCGCCAGCGATTGGTATGCCCGGCACGGTCACGACCTTGATGCGCTCCAGCACGCTGCGGCCGCAGGCGACGATGTGCGCGTTGCAGATCTCGCCGAAGCAGCATACGAACGCATGGATCGTAGCTTCCAGGCGGCCACCTGGGGCGCATATGTCCGTGCGTTGCCAGCTGTGCTCCTCCACGCGCGGCCGCTGCTGTGCTTCCAATACGCCTGGGCGCTGGCCGGTGCAGGTGATCTGGTGGCGAGCGATACCGCGCTGCGCGATACCGAGCGCTGGCTCGCTACACACGCGGCGGCAGTGGCCGACACGCCGCAGCTCGCTGCGCTCCCGGCACAGATCGCGCACGCGCGCGCCTATCTCGCGCAGACCCGCGGCGATGCTGCGGCGGCACGGGCCGCCGCGCACGCGCTGGCGCTCGACCCCGACCCGGTGTTGCGTGCGAAGGCCACGGTGCTGCTCGGCATGGCGCAGTGGGCGCAGGGTGATCTCGTGAGCGCGCAGCAGGCGCTCGCCGACTGGATCGCGCACGCGCGCAGCGCAGACAACCGCGCGTTTGCGCTCGCCAGCAGCTTCTACCTCGCCGAGATCCAGATCGCCCGTGGCCAGTTGCGCGCGGCGGCCAGAGGCTACCAGCAGGCGCTCGAACGTGCGCCTACAGATGATACGACGATCGGCGCGGCGCTGCCGCACCTGCACCTTGGGCTGGCGCTGGTTGCCCACGAACAGGGCGATGCCGCCACCGCCGCGCGCGAATTACAGACCAGCCAGCAGCTTGGCGCGCGCGCTGCGCTCGTCGACTGGCCGTTTCGCTACTCGCTGGCGCGGGCGCGCATCCACGAATCGGCGGGCGAGTGGGATGCTGCGCTCGCACTGCTCGATACGGCAGCGGAACGCTATGTACATAACCCTGTACCCGATTTCCGCCCGATTGCGGCGCTGGCGGCGCGCATCCACCTGCGGCGCGGCGCGCTCGCACCGGCGCGCGCGTGGGCCGCCGCGCGGGGGCTGGTGCCCACCGGTGAGATCAGCTACCTGCGCCAGTTCGAATATCTCACCCTCGCGCGGCTGTTGCTCGCCCGCGCGCAGCACGAACACGACGAACACCATCTCGACGCGGCGCTCACGCTGCTGACACGGTTGCGCGTGGCGGCTGGCGAGCATCACGGTAACCTGCTCGAGATCCTGGTGCTCGAAGCGCTTGCCCACGATGCTCATGGCGACCGCCCCCAGGCATTGCGCACGCTGGAACATGCGCTGGTGCTGGCAGCCCCGGAAGGGTATCTGCGCCTGTTTGCTGACGAAGGCCCGCCGCTGGCACAGTTGCTGCACGCGCTGCCCGCGCCAGACGCCGCGCTACGCCCCTACCTGGCCACGTTGCGCGCGGCCACCGCCGAGCACCAACCGGGCAGACCGGGTGATGATCTGGCCGAGCCGCTCACGGCGCGCGAGCGCGAGATCCTGCAGCTGATCGCCGATGGGCTCAACAACAAGGATCTCGCGGCCCGGCTGGTGCTCTCGCTGCACACCGTCAAGGTGCATACGCGCAATATCTACGCCAAACTGGGGGTCGGCAGCCGGACGCAGGCTATCGTACGCGCGCGGGCGCATGGGCTGCTCGAACACCGGTAGCCACCAGATACTCCACGAGATACCCCTGCGGTGGTATGCCATACCACACCGCTGCTTCTATCCTGAACCTGGTCGTACGCCGCGTATCTGTCGCGGCGGCGCGCCATGTATCGTATAGCAGGAGTACACCGTGCACGCTCACGCGCAAGCGCTCGCCACACCCGAACATCGTGTCAGGATCTCGATCCTCTGGGTGTGCGTCGTGCTGAACATCATCCTCGCCGATATCGTCGGCTTTCTTCATCCGGGCGTGCTCGAACGCATAATAACTGGATCGGTCGGCTTTACTCTCACACAGGAGCTGCTGCTCGTCTTCTCGGTGCTGTTGCAGATACCGGTCGCCATGGTCTTTCTATCGCGCATCCTTGCACCGCGCGCCAATCGTTGGTTGAACACGGCGGCGGTGCTCCTCACCGCGCTGTTTGTCGTCGGCGGCGGCAGCGGCACGTTGTCGTACGTTTTCTTCGCGAGCCTCGAAATGGTGGCGATGCTCGGCATTCTCTGGTACACCTGGCATACGCCAACTCGTGCGGGTTGACCACGCATCGTACCAATCAGTGCTCCGCCAGGCAGGAGCATTGATTGGCCTGCATATCAATTACCCTGAAGTATCCCTTCGACATCGTATGCCAGGAACACCAGCGAGACGGCGATCATCGTGAGCGCGGCGGGCAGGTAGCGCCAGCGCCCGGCGTAGCGTGCCGCCCAGAAGCGCCGGATGCTCAGCACCAGTGCGACCAGCGCAATCACGCTGCACATCGCGCTCAGCGCGTGTGGCAGCGGCCCAAAAAATCCCACCAGTGGCAACCCGAACGGCAGCAGGATGTACATCAGCGTGCAGCGCACCGCAGTGAATACGACGGCACCACCCAGCGCCCGCCGCGCAGGTGCAGCGGTGGCCGGTGTCGTATACCGAATATACAGCAGCCGATCAATCAGCGCATCGGCGCGCGCAACGTGTGTTGTCATCGTTCCATCGTCCCCGTAGGGACGCAGCATGCTGCGTCCGCCCATCCACCCCGCGTCCGCCCATCCACCCCGCGTCCGCCCACCCCGCGCCCCGCGTCCGCCCACCCCGCGCCCCGCGTCCGCCCACCCCGCGTCCGCCCATCCACCCCGCACCCG
>JAYUYF010000374.1:0-1580 GCA_043752605.1 Roseiflexaceae bacterium | reverse complement strand
GCGTCAAATCGTCCAGCGGGCTCAGAGAACCGTGCTGCGGTAGCGCGGCGATCTCATCCATCAGCTGGAATACAGAATCCCACGCGCGCTGATCCGTTGTGGATGCCGGTTCGACTGTCTCGGTCAAATCCTGCACTACAGCGAATCTCAGAACGGTTGAACCCGTCGACAATTGCGCTCCCCCGCTCCCATTTGGAGCGGGGGCCTGGGGGTGAGGTCAGCCGGGCGCAACCAATCTGGGATTTGCTCTAGGACGGTGATCAACTGCGCACGGTCGCGGGGCGATAACCGCCGCGCAACGGTGAGCGCTTGCTGCAATGTCGGTTCGGTTGCGGTGGTCACCGGCTGCCTCCTCTCAGTCGACATCGCCTGCGTACAGGTCGTATCGGGTATTGTAGCGTATTTGTGTAGCGACAGGTGTATGAACCTCGCAGCATAGGTGCGCTCGCGAAATGGCGCGAAATCAGCCCCAGTATACCGGGCGCTACAAGATTGTCACGGACGCGTATGCGCTGACCGCGACCGTCAACGCCAGCCAATCAATACCGTTGCGCCGGGTAGCGGAGATGCCGCGTGGTACAAGAGTGTGCAGTACCACGCTTCGGTGGAGGCGCAGATGACGACACGCGAGAGTACGATCACCCTACCGGACGAGCTGGCACGTGAAGCGCGTACGCGCGGGTTACTGACGGCAGAGCATGGTGCGTCGCTTAGCGGTACTGGCCTGTGCGGTCGCCGAGGCGATCGTGAGCGACGACGACCATCTGCTCCGATTGGGCAGTTACGCTGACATCCCGATCCTGACCGCAGCAGTACTCCTAGCACGCCTCGACCGGCGCTAGATTCACCACCCACTGCGTCGCTCGGCGGCACGCTGGCTGGCAATGGCCAGATAGGCACAAGTGCGCAAATTGCGCCTGCGCCGTGCTACAATATCAGAACGCTGGCGCGTTTGCACGACGGTGGAGGATGACGATGCGGGCATACATGCTGATTGAACGACTTCCCGACGGGCACTATACGGCGTCGCTGCCTGGGTGGCCAGGCATGATTGCCCAGGGCGCGACGGAAGATGAAGCGGTTGCGACGCTCTGTCAGCAGGTGGAAGCGCAACGCGACCACGTGCGAATCCGTCCGATTGCTATTGGGGTGCCAATCGTCCCCGAGGCGTGGTCGTGCACCAATGACCCGTTTGCGGCGGAATTCGATGCCGTCATTGCTGCCAACCGGCGCGAACTCGACGATCCGGCGGTGCTGCGTGACCCGGTTTCTGCGCGTCGCGTGATTGGAGGACGATGATGACAACTGTTGAACGTGAATTACTTGATCTTGTGCAGCAATTGCCGGTTGAACTCCGTGGTCAGGTGCGCGACTTTGCCCAATTTTTGCTTCAGAAACGACCGAGCGTGCAGGAACCCGCGCAGTCGTACACGTTGCGTCAGGATTGGGCGGGTGCGCTTGCTGGTCTGGATACGCAGGTTGATTCGGTTGCACTCCAGCACCAGGCGAGCGCGTGGATGACCGCAGGTGCGTGGCCATCTACGGACGATCATGTATCTCCTTGACACCAATATCTGGCT
>JAYUYF010000373.1:0-1580 GCA_043752605.1 Roseiflexaceae bacterium | reverse complement strand
GTCACTCACCTCGCAGAACAGTCTCTCGTCCGATACAACGTGTACATTTAGCGGGACGCTCAACCGCAGCAATACACCGGCCTTGCTCGGGCCACTGGCCGACAACGGCGGCAGCACGCAGACGCACCTGCCGCAGCCTGGCAGCCCGCTGATCAACGGTGGCGTGTGCGTGGCCGGGGTGACGACCGACCAGCGCGGTGTGGCGCGGCTGCAGGGTGCTGCCTGCGATATTGGTGCCGTCGAGGTTGGCACTGCCCCGGCACTAACGCCCTCACCTACGCCGATACCAACACCCAACGCGAGGAAAATCATCTACCTGCCGATGACAAACCGTTGAGCCAGTGTCCCGGCGCAATTCCACCGTTCCGTGATTACCGTGCGCGCTTCATAGCCTGTAGATGTGTGAGCGCCCGGTCGTTTTGTGTCCCCCCTCTCCCAAAATGGGAGAGGGGCCGGGGGTGAGGGCGGAGGAGCTACTCCACCCTGCGTGGCCGGTACTGGAGCGCCTCGGCGATGTGCGCCGCCCCCAGTGTCTCGGCACCGGCCAGATCGGCGATCGTGCGCGCCAGCTTGAGCACGCGGTGGTAGCCGCGCGCCGAGAGTGCGAGCTGGCGCATCGCGGCCTGCAGCAGCCGGTGGCCGGCATCATCGGGCGCGCAGCAGCGCCGCACCAGCGCGCCGTCCATGTCGGCGTTGCTCAGCGCGCGCGTGCCACGTAATCGTTGCTGCTGACATACGCGCGCGGTGCAGACCCGTGCGCGGATACTCGCCGATGCCTCGCCGAGCCGCATCGCGCTGAGCTTCTCGGTGGGCACGCGCGGCACATCGACGTGGATGTCAAACCGGTCCAGCAGCGGCCCCGAGACGCGCCGCTGATAGCGTAGCACCGCCGCCGCGCTACAGGTACACTGGCGCTCGGTGTCACCGTGCCAGCCGCAGATGCAGGGGTTCTGCGCCGCCACCAGCATGATCGCGGCCGGGAATGTGAGCGTGCCCGAGGCGCGGCTGAGCGTGACGGCGCGGTCTTCGAGTGGCTGCCGCAGAAACTCGAGCTTGGGGCCAAACTCGGGCAACTCATCGAGAAACAGCACGCCACGGTGTGCCAGCGAAATCTGGCCCGGGCGGATGCGCGGCCCGCCACCACCCACCAGCCCGGCGGGCGAGATGCTATGATGCGGCGCACAGAACGGGCGGCGGCGGATGAGCGGCGACTCGCGCGGCAGCTGGCCGCCAACGCTGTAGATCTTGGTCACTTCGAGCGCCTCATCCACCGTCATGGGCGGCAAAATAGAGACCAGCGCGCGCGCGATCAGGGTCTTGCCCGCGCCGGGGGAGCCAGTCATCAGCAGATTGTGGCCGCCCGCCGCCGCCACTTCGGCCGCCCGCCGCACGTGCTCCTGGCCGAGGACGTGCGCAAAATCGACGGGATACTCGCCGGTGTCGGGCGCATAGCCCGCCGCCGCCACATACGGCGCGATCGGCCGCGCACCGCTCAGGTGCAACGCCAGATCGGCGAGCGTCCGCACCGCGATGACGTGCATGCCCTCGACCAGCGCGGCTTCGGGCGCATCGTCGTGCGG
>JAYUYF010000372.1:0-1581 GCA_043752605.1 Roseiflexaceae bacterium | reverse complement strand
ATATTATCGCTACGCTTGGTGATGATCTGACCGTGGCTGCGCCCGATCTGCGCGGCTACAACGAGACGGGCAAACCGGTCTGGGGCTACGAGCGTGATGTGCTGACGCGCGATATTGTGGCGCTGATCGACGCGCTCGGATTTCGCACAGCAGTCGTGGTTGGGCACGATTGGGGCGGTGTGATCGCGTGGGATGTCGCGATCACATATCCGTGGCGCGTCGAGCGGCTGGCAATTCTCAACGCGCCGCACCCCGCACTGTTTGAAGAGGCGCTCCGCACCAGCGCCACACAACGCCAGCGTTCCTGGTATGTGGCGTTGTTTCAGCTGCCACTGCTCCCCGAACTGCGGCTGCGTGCAAATGATTACGCGATCCTGCGCGGCATTTTTGCGCAGATCCGTGGGCCGTATGCGCTCAGCGATGATGAGATCCACCAGTTTGTGCAGGCGTTTGCGCGCCCCGGAGCCGCCACCGCTGCGCTCAACTATTACCGGCAGGCGGCACAGTTTGGCACACGCGGCATGCACGCCGGTACCGGGATGCGTGTCACGGTGCCGACGCTGGTGATCTGGGGCGAACAGGATTTTGCGCTCGGCACCGAGTTGCTCAATGGCCTCGACCGATTTGTGGCCGATCTGCGCGTCGAGCGGGTACCAGCATGTGGTCACTGGGTGCAGCAGGAACGCCCGGATCTGGTGCGCGGGCTGCTGCGCGCGTTTCTCGCGGAGGCGAATGAGGTACACGATGTTTGATGAACAGAATACGATCATCGCCGCGCCATCGGCCGGGCTCGAACAACTGGTAGCTGGTTTGCTGCTGCGCCCGACGGGCGCGTATACCACCGATGATATTCGTGGCACTATCGTGCCGGCGTACCTTGAGATTTGTCTACCCGTGGGTGTCGACCCGACGCTCGCGCTCGCGCAGATGATCCACGAGACGGATAATCTTGGCAGCTTCTGGGCCGCACGGCCACGCCGCAATCCCGCCGGCATTGGTGTCAACGGCCGTAAGCAGCCCGATCAACCAGCCGATCCGAGCCACTGGTCGTTCAATCCAGTCACGCAACTGTGGGAGTCGGGCAACAGTTTTGGCAGCTGGAAGGACGATGCTGTGCCAGCGCAGATCGGGCGGCTGCTGGCCTACGCGCTGCCAAAAGGCAGCGAGACGCCCGCCCAGGCGGCACTGATCGGGCGCGCGCTCGGCTACCGGCCGCTACCGGATGTGATGCGTGGCAGCGCGCCCGTCCTCAAGCTGCTCGGCAAGCACCATAATCCCACCGGCCAGGGTTGGGCCAGCCCGGGCGACGAGTACGGTCTCCGGATCGCGCGCACCGCCCTGCGGCTCGTCAATGTCTGAACTATAGCGGTTCTCCAAGGGAATGAGGTGAGGGGAGCGGTCTACGGACTCGGTGTCGGTGCATATTCGGGGGTCGCCGTCGGTAGTTCGCCGGCTGGCAACGGGCCAGGCTGGTTCGGCAGCCCGCCAGCATCATCCGGGGCGCGCACACCAAGCACGACTTGCGTCTGAGGTGTAATCGGCTGGCCGGGTGCCGGGATACTGCTCACCACTGCGTATGGC
>JAYUYF010000371.1:0-4290 GCA_043752605.1 Roseiflexaceae bacterium | reverse complement strand
TCTCGTTCTGGGAGCGGGGTCGGGGGTGCGGGGAGAGAAGGAATATCCATGCTTTTTGCGACAATCAAACAGTTGACTGAGCTCGACGGCCCGGTCGGTCAAGAGGGAATTGTGCTCGATGCCGTCGAGGCGCAGTGGCGTGAACTGGGTGCCGAGACACGCCGCACCCGCACTGGCAATGTGCTCGGCCATGTGCCAAAGCCGGGTGCAAAAAAGCTGCTACTGATCGCGCACGCCGACGAGCTTTGCTATCTCGTCCGCAGCATTGATCCGAGCGGTCTCTTGTACCTGGCCAATGGTCAGGCCTGGGGCCGCACGACCGACCTGCGCAATGCGTTTACGATCGGCGCACGGGTGACGGTCATGGCGCGCGGTGGCTCGATACCCGGCGTGATCGGCGCGGCCACCGGCCACATCGCCTCGCTGGTGCTGCGCGATTTGCCCGAACTGACCTGGAACGATTTCTGGGTCGATACCGGCCTCAGCCGTGCCGAGCTCCAGGCGCGCGGCGTCACCCCCGGCACACGGATCGTCTGGCACGCCGAGACGGTTCAGTTTGGCGAGAAGATCGTCGGTAAGGCGCTCGATGACCGCGCCGCGCTCGCGGTGCTCACCGAGTGGCTACGCACGGTGCCGCGCACCGATCTGGCCTGGGATGTCACGCTGGCATGCACGGTGCAGGAGGAGATCGGCACGCTCGGCGCGGCGGCGGTGACGGCCGATGCGCGCACGCACGGTATCCAGTACGATGCCGCGATCGTGCTCGAGATCGGGTTGGCGGGCGATATTCCACCCATCGGCACGCTCCAGATGCCGCTGACCCTCGGCCAGGGCCCGGCGCTGATCCACAAAGATGCGCTGATGCACTACGATTACGCGCTCACCGAAGCGCTGACGAGCTGCGCCGCCAACCATCGTATTCCGCTCCAGCACGCAGTACTCGGCTCGTTTGGCAGTGATGGCCGGGCGCTCATCCAGGCCGATATTCCGAGCGCGATGCTGGCGTTCCCGGCGCGCTACACCCACACGCCATTCGAGATGGCACACCTGCGTGATATCGCGCAGATGGTCGATCTGCTGGTCGCATTTGCGGTCACGCCCTGAGACAAAGGATAGTATGGATATCGTGCTTAGTTTACTCAAATACGTGTTTGTCGGCGCTGTTGCCGTCGAGGGCTTGCTCATCCTGCGCGCGCTGGTGCGGCTGGCGCGTGAGAAGGCGCGCCCGGCTGTGGTGGCGCCCACCACAGTTGCGGGGGAGTAGTGATGGCGACCGTGCTCCTTCATCTTTCAGATCTGCACACCGGCTGGCCGTTTTTGCCAAAAGTAGCCGAGCGCGTGGTGGCCGAAGCGCACGAGATCAAGCCCGATCTGGTCGTTGTCTCGGGTGACCTCGTGCAACGCGCCGACTGGCCGCCGCAGTGGCGGGCGATCAAGGCCATACTCGCGCAGTTGCCCCAGCCACAGCTGATCGTACCCGGCAACCACGATGTGCCATTTTATAACCCGGTCGCGCGCTTTCTGCTGCCAACTTCGATCTACCGGCGCGAAATATCGCCCGATCTCAATCCGGTGTTTCGCGCGCCTGGCCTGGTGGTGGTCGGTGGGAATACTGCCCACGGTCTGACGGTTGATGGCGGCTATCTTGGTGTTGGCCAGCAGACAGTGCTGCGCAACACGTTTGGTGCAGCTGCGCCGGATGACCTGCGCGTCGTCGTTCTGCATCACCACGTGCTCAATCCCACCTATGGGGCGGCGCGCACGATGATCCACAACCGCGAAATTGCGCTCACGCTGTTGCACGAGAGCAAGGTCGATCTGTATCTGTGCGGGCATATCCACCAGGGATTTATCGGCAGCCTGCGCGATATTACTCTTGGCGCGTACCCGACGATCATCGCGCAATCGGGTACCAGTACCTCGTCGCGCGGTAAGGGCCGCGAGCACGGTCGCAACTCGTTCAATGTCATCACGGTCGAAGCCGAGCAATTCACGGTCGAACGTCGGCTGCTCGATCCGCATACCGATCGCTTCACCGCCGCCGAGACACGCGTCTTCGCACGCGATCCCGTCACCCGTGAGTGACCATATCACCGGGCCGCTGCCGCCGCTGCCGCGCCGCACCACGCGCCCGCGCTGGTTCTGGCCGCTGGTGATCGCCACGATCCTGTGCGCGTCGCTCGCGGCGGCGGTCGTGTTCGACGGCCAGCGTGCAGCGCCGGCCAACACGGTGCGCGGCTTTCTGGCCGCCACCGAGGCGCGCGATGCCAGCCGCATGCTCCAGTTTCTTGTACCTGGCGATACCGCGCGCGAGCTGGCCCCCGAGCTGCACAGCTACATCGCGTATGTGCGGCTGGCCGATTTTGTCGAGCCGCAGATCACGGTCCTGAGTAACGATGGTGCCGAGGCGCAGGTGCGCGTCCAGGCGCTGCTGCGCTATGAGCTCGATTATGGCGAGATCCGTGCTGGCGAACGCAACATCGATACGACGTTTGTGCTCGCACGCGTGGCGGGGGGCTGGTATCTGCGCAGCGCCAGCGATGCGCTGGTGGGTGTGCGGCCATGACCGCGCCCGAGGATGCTCCCCGTGTCGATCCGGCGCTCCTCGCGATCTACACGCACGCCGGTCGGCTGCAATCGCTGCCGTTCTTCGCCAATGAGCGCGTGCTCGTGTTGCGCTGGCTTGCGGCGCAGATCTTCACCCCCGGCGAGCGCTATACCGAGCGCGAGGTAGCCGTGCTGCTCGCACCGCGCTGCCTGACGATCGATGCGGCCACGCTGCGCCGCGCGCTCGTCGATGCAGGGGTGCTTGCGCGCACACGCGATGGACGAGCGTACTGGGTTGCTGACTGAGGGGTGGTATCACAACCTGGTACAGAGAACCAATCCCAACCAAACCTGACCCGATTTCATGGAACACTGCTTCGGCGCTCTGCGGACCGAACTGGCCATGATGATTTTCGCTACCGAGAACTACGGTGACGGTGAAACATTCCAGGTCGCTGTGGCCAGATCAAACGAACCCTTCTGCCCAGACTCACTGGTAAAGGAAACGATTCCGCGCTGGCCGGAGATGGCCGTAATGGTCATGGCACCTATCGCCTCCGGGCACTCCCATACCTCACCATATTTCTGCCACACCTCACGTGATCCGTTATTGATGGTTATTCCCAGATCTGGACGACCATCCCTGCCTGGTGGACTCGCCCAGAGGGTCATGAGATAGTAGAATCCCCGACTATCAATAACCGCCCCTAATCGCCACGCACTTGTTGCCGAACGGAGTTCTGAAGAACCCTCAGTAAGATCCATCGGATGAAGTGGTTCGATAACCATATGTTCTTCCGGAATAACACCCTCTGGTAGCGGTGTGCCATACTTCGCTGCTACATCAAGTGTTGGCACTGCGCGTGTCGGTAATTGTCGTTGTGCCGCAGGGCAGGGCTAACGCATCTTAATTTGCAAGATGCACACCAGTTTGATGCATATTCGTCACATGAAGTACTTTTGCAAGATATACTTCATCCCAACCGGCTCTCAGGCGTTTTGTACGCACGCTCGATGTCGATTGTTCTTGCCTGAGCAGGTTAAGCGCGATATGGCGGAGTATGGCAACATTGTGTGGTGCATGATCCTTACACATACGACTCGCATCCTCGCGAAAGGCGACATCAAGCACCCAATGCACCGTATTCTCAATTCCCCAATGCGTACGAGCCGCATTTCCAATATGCTGAGCATCTCGCGCGGCACTGGAAATGTAGTACCGTCGATCGGTACTCGTTCGCCCATGGAGCGTGCGCTCAGCGACAACCATCGCAATGCTCCGCAACCCTTTCCAATCGTCACGCGTGGTCACTGTGTCAAGCCTATCACTGGTATAGACGGTGCGAATTTCTACCCTCCCATGCTTTTTTTCTTCAGTTCGATACACGTCACACAGGCGATGTCCATCTTTGTGTGCGAGTTGCTCAGTGAAGAACGTCTTAATCGCTGTGTGCAATTTTGGCTGATTTTCCTTCACGGCAAGTACGTAATCTGCATCAGCGTCGATAATTGTTGCTGCGATATCTTTTTGACACCCCATTGCATCAATCGTGACAATACAGCCAGCAATCTCAATAGCGCGCAGTAAGGCGGGAATTGCGGTGATCTCATTCGATTTCTCATCAACCTTGACTTGGCCAAGGATTATACGATTTGCTGAAGCCCACGCACTCACCATATGCATAGCCTGTTTTCCATCCCAGGAATCAGCAGAACTCCGCAACATCTTTCCATCGATAGCAA
>JAYUYF010000370.1:0-1583 GCA_043752605.1 Roseiflexaceae bacterium | reverse complement strand
CGCTGCTGGGGCAGGTCGTGCGTCTGGCACCGCTGCTGCGCGCCGATCCCACGCACGTACAGATCCTTGTCGCACAGCCGCAGCTCAACGCCTTCGGGCGCGCCCTGATCGCCGAGTATCCGGCGCTGGTGCTCGGTGGCACCCCGCGCGGCGAATGGCAACCGGCGCACGGCTGGCCGGCGCGCGGCCGCGCTCGTCTGAGCGCCCCTGGCATCGCGCCGTGGACTGGCACACCGCTGCTACTTGGTGCAGACGCGGCGCTGGCGGCGGTAGCGCGCCTGCCGGAATGGCCAGATCCCGCGCCGCCGGAGATGGCCATTGCGGATGATATCCCAGCTGCCGACGATACGCTGGCGCTGGCACTCGCCGCCGCGCTCGGCAACAGCACGCCGCGCCCCCACCAGGACGATGGTTGGCCAACCGGCCCGGCCGATCTGCCGCCGCGCCAGCTGGCCGCGTTGCTGCGCGCGTGCCGCAATCATCCTGCGATCATCGCCGCGGCACCGCCGGGTATTACGCGCCGCCGAATAGCACCACTGCTGCCGATCGCCCAGCGCGGCGCGGCGCTCGATCTGGTGCGCTGGCTCGATGCCGCCGACCTGCTCGCGCCCGTGGCAACCGACGCGCTGCGACTGCGCGAGCCGCGGATGCTCTGTGATCTCGATGAGGCGGTGATCTGCGCGCGGCTGCACGCGACACCGCTGCCAGCGCCGGAGCCCCCCGCGTGACCGGCCATCATGACGGCGAGTGCTCGGCACGCAGTACGCATTCTCGCCACGATCGTCAAACGACTACATCCTGCTGATGCACAATTTTCAATTTTCTCGAAGGTTTGTTAGAGGAGCACCATGCTCACCACCAACCCACCGCGCGGCCAGCGCGCCCCACTCCCCGATTTGCTGCCCGGCATCGTGCGCGGCCTGTGGCTGCTCGTGCTGTGCTTCGCGTTTGCCGGGCCATTCCTGACGGAACATATCTATCTGGCGCTGCGTGCCAGCCGGGGCGTGCTTGCCTCGCCACCGACGCAGTTTGGCGGCATGCTGCTGCTTCGGGTGCTGGAGCAGATCCGCGATCCTGCGCGCCTGCTGGCGCTGGCGGGGCTGCTGGTGGTGCTCGGCGAATTGTTCCTCGCACTCGCGGTGGTGCTTTGGCAGTGCCGCCCGCAGCAGCTGCCCGTCGCCCGTCTGAGCGTTCGCCGCCCGGTTGGCGCGCTCGTGCTGCCCGGTGCCGATCGCAGCGCGCTGGTGGCACTGCACAGCGCGCTGCTGCGCCGCACGCCGCTGGTGGTGCTCGAGCTGCGCTGTGCTGCAGACGAACCGGTAGAGACCGCCGCATTGGTGCTTGGCGCGGATCCGGCATCGGCGCTGCGCGCGGCGGTGGCGGCCGCCCTGCGTGGTGCGGCCCCCGATGCGGCGGTGATCGATGCACCCACCCCCGATGCGCCGGATCTCGTACGCTACTGGCGCGAGTACCGCCACACGCTCCCGGCACAGTACCCCGGCATGATCCCCGGCGCACCAGACCAGGCCGATCCGTACGGCCCCCTGCTCGCCGCACTGCGCCCGAGCGGTGCGGTGGCCCAC
>JAYUYF010000369.1:0-10229 GCA_043752605.1 Roseiflexaceae bacterium | reverse complement strand
GGGAGATCTTACCATGGTTCACGCGGTTGCGTGTTGCGTTTGCGGCTACGCGCCGCGTGCGGCAAGGGACGCACGTGCGCCCCCTGCACCCCTACGCCGGTGGCGTTGCCCCCGGACCCCCAAACCGCACATCGGGTGGCAGATGTTATTTGGGCTGTGTCTGCCCTCGCTACAGTGGTAGTTACGGAGTGCTTGTTCGTATCAGAATGTTTGGCGAAATCTGCGTCAGCTACAGGTAGCCTGACGCTGGTCATGTTCAACGGATGGAGCACCTGTGTGGCCACAGGCTTATGCTGTCCTTGCTCTGCTATACTGGTTCGACCAGAGAGATGTTAACAGCGAGTATGTATGAATTATGAGCGTCCATCTTTAATTGTTGTTGGTGGCTATCCTGGAAGCGGTAAATCATCAGTGGCGCGTAAGCTCGCCACAGACTTCCGTTTTCCCCGATTAAGTAGCGATGCTATCAATGATGCAATTCGATCCTCACAGGCTGTACAATCGTGCGACATGAACACCGTGTCGATCGCCTACGATGTAGCGTTCGCGCTGTGTTCTCAGTTCCTCAAATCTAGCATTTCAACAATCCTTGATCTTAATATGGGTTGGGCCTTCCAATGGCAGCGCCTTGATGAAATACGGGCAAACCACCCACTCGCTAAGTGCTACATTTTTCTGCTCCATTGCCCTCGCGATGTGTGTCACGCCCGTATCCAACAACGCCATGCTACTGACTCAACAACTGATGCTGTCGAGGTCTTTCAAACCGGAGAGCGCTTTCTGAAATTGTGGAATTTTCTTGATCAGCTTGATCGACCAGATATACTTTCCATTAATGCGGCGCGTTCGTTTGAGGCTGTCTATCATGATGTAAAGCAGAGGATTGAGGATGCATAATCTGATCTTCAACATTATCTGTTGTCGTAGGGCCACGAACGGGGAACAACGTACATATGAACAATCCACTGTATTGCCCCAGGTGTGGCGATGTGCTGACTGAGTCTGCCGACGACGAGTTGCATTATGTACGCGGTCGGATGGATCTCTCAAGGAATCTGGAGCAGCGATTGCGCGCGTGCTACGTTACACAGACGCGAAGTCTCCGCGAGTTCCTGTACGCGCTGATCGAGCTCCATCCGCACGATGCGGTGTGAACAGGTCGGTCAGGCGCGCCTGCGCGGCGCGGCGCTCGGGGCCGCCTGGCCCCGAACCCCGGCAAGGGGCGCTTTTGCCCCCTTTGAACACCCAAAACCGCACGCTGGGTGGCACAATCTGATCGGGTGGTGTCTGCCCCGTGCATCGACAGGAATGATCGGGTAAGGCAGGTGGGAGCGCAGCGATGATGGCGCGGTGCGCCGTAACCGGGCATGCGTTGCCTAACCGGCCACGGCTGCAGGGTCGGTCGCCTTGCGGGGTGGCCTGGCGGGGTGCCAGCGCCCGCCAGTGGGGTGCAGGGGCTGCGCCACCTGCCGCCGCGCCGCGTAGGCGCACCCAGCCGCAGTTGCGCGCAGTGGTGCAAGCCATGTACGCATTGCACCAGCGAGCCACGCGACCTGTGCGTGCACTGGTGCGGGGCAATCGGGCCAGAAGTGGTGTGGCATCGGATTGATCCCCCGCCGCTACGGCGCACGTGTAACGACTCTGGTACACACGCCACTCATCCTGTTACCACGCTGCACACCAGGGCTAACGCAGGGCTAACGCGTCTACTTCACGCGAACACCGTATTTGATCAGGTGTTTTGGCAAGAAATCGTCGAGGTGCTTGATTGCTGTGTCGGTGATTTCGATCAGACCGATGCTATATTGCTGGTAGATCGCCAGCTTTGCGGCCTTCCGCTGCTGGTACTTCGCGTCGCGCTCCATCCCCCAGTATTCGATGTAGACATTCCCCGCAGGAATATAAAAATCACAGTACAACGCCTCCTCGATCGGGATCTGGCGTTCGTAGGCGTGGACAATTTCTGCCGCGTACAACCAGTTGTCGATCAACATCTCGGCTCTTGAGCGAACCCAGTGCCCATCGGTGGTGCGATGTTTGGCGGGGAAATTGCATTGCCCCCCGCGACGGAGCGTGAGCGTGCACACGAGATTCCGCTTGGAGCAGGAATGCTCACCGAGTTGAGCCCAGAACTCAAGCGACGTGCGGCGCAATCTTCTGCGTCGTTGGCAGACGTGAGCGCTGCACTAAGTCGTGCGAGCAATGAGCCGCTCAGTGACACCATCATAGCGCAACGTGGGCCCAAGGAATGACATCGTGGCGGATTTATCACGCTTGATGAGCGAGATCAAGCAGTTGATCTGTTGCTCCAGCACGCCGGCGTCGAATATACGCTGGCTCCACTCGGTCGATCGACAGTCGATCGCGCACTTAATCTGACCCAGCGCCATCGTTTGCGTGGTTACGACGCAATACAGCTTGCAACCGCATTGCTTGTAGCCGATGCCTGGATGCAGGCGGGTGCTCGCGCCCCGCGCTTCATCAGTGCTGACGACGATTTGCTAAAAGCAGCACGCGCCGAGGGGTTGGAGAGCGATAATCCAATTAACTATGGCTGAGCAGATAGCGCAGCTATTGCGGTATGGCACCTGTCCCCTGTGTCGAATTCGCCGACGGGTAGCTAAACAGTCTCGCTCGCCACAAACCCCGCCGCCAGTTCCTGCACCAGCGTGGTGGCCGAGACCGTGCGGCAGCCGCTACGATTCTGTCCAGCCCAGAGCGGCGTGGCATCGTCGCGGCCCTGTGCTTCGGCGGCGGCGCGCAGCGGCACCAGCGCACCGGCCGCCAGTGGGAAGGCCGGCAGATCCGCACGCAATGGCCCCAGCGCGCGCATCAGCGCATTCTCGACCCCGCGCGCTGGCCGCCCGGTGAACAGATTGGTCACGGCGGTGTGCGCGTCGTCGCGCTGGATCGCCGCGCGGTGCGGTGCGCTGGTGCGCGCTTCGTCGCACAAGAGAAACGCGGTGCCGATCTGCACCCCGCTGGCACCCAGCGCCAGCGCGGCTGCGATGCCGCGCTCATCGGCGATGCCGCCCGCCGCCACCACCGGGCGGCGCACAGCGGCCACGATCTGCGGCACCAGTGCAAAGGTGCCAAGCTGGGTCGTCAGGTCGCTGGTCAGGAACATCGCGCGGTGCCCGCCGGCCTCCCAGCCCTGCGCGATGATCACATCGGCACCGTGCGCTTCGAGCCAGCGCGCCTCGGCGACCGTGGTGGCCGAGGACACGATCGTCGCCCCCCAATCCTTGAGCGCAGCCAGCAGCGCGCGGTCGGGTAACCCGAAGTGAAAGCTGACAATCGGCGGGCGGAAAGCGCGCAGGATCGCGACGACCTCGGCATCGAACGTCGCGCGCGGGACGGTCGTCGCGGTGGGCGGTTCGACGGCAAATGCAGTGTAGAACGGGTGCAGTGTGGTGCGCCAGGCCTGCTCGCGCGCGGCATCTGGCGCAGGCAACGGGTGGCAGAAGAAATTGACGTTGTACGGCGTGCTGGCAGCAGTGCTGAGCGCGGCGATCTCGGCGCGCAATTGCTCGTGTCCAAGGTACGAGCACGGCAACGAGCCCACCGCTCCCGCTGCGCAAACCGCCACCGCCAGCCGGTGATCCTGCACACCCGCCATCGGTGCCTGGATCAATGGCACCGCGACACCAAGGATTTGTGCGAGATCCATGCTACCTCCTGCGACATGCTGATGCTATTGTACCGGAATGCACGCGTGCCGTGACCGATCATCTCCGGCTGCCCGCACCCCCGGCCCCTAAACCTGCGGGAGAGGGAGCGCAATCGCTCCGGGTTCAGACTATCTGAGCATTTCTCTGAGAATCGAACACATGTTTTGCTCTCGCAGGTCAGCCTATGTTACAATATGATGAGTATCAATTGTTCTGCTGTATCGAATGCCGGGAGGATAGTGATGACAGCGCTGATCCTTGAATTGCCCGCAGAAACATACGAGCGACTTCGTCGGCTTGCACAAGCAACTGGTCGTCCGGTTGCTGATCTTGCAGCGGCACAAATCCACGAATGGGTGGCTAATTTTCAGAACGAGCGTGAGCGTTCGCAAGATATTCTGCGATCCGCAGGCTTGCTGGCTGAACCATCTGTCGAGATGCGTTCCGAAGCTGCACAAAGTGCTGCAACACTTGAAGAAGTCAGTGCAACGCTGAGCCGTCCGGGGGGGCGTCCGTTGAGCGAGATCATTATTGCTCAACGCGGTTCTGGGGAATGAGTGTATATTTTCTCGACTCAAGCGCCCTTGCAAAGCGGTACCTCGAAGAAAAGGGTACGCTATGGGTACGAACAATCTGCAACCCGCTCAATATCCATGTCTTTATTGTAAGTACAGCAACGCGTGTTGAGATCGCCGCCGCGATCGGTGCGCGGTGGCGTGATCAGTCGATAAGCGAGAGCGAACGCATCGCTGCCTATCGTCTTCTCCTCCTACATTGTACATCCGAGTACCAGCTGATACCCAGTAGAAACTGCGGCGCTGGATCGTGCGGCACACCTCACGCAGGTACATCGTTTGCGCGGGTATGACGCCGTACAGCTTGGTACTGCACTTGTTGTTGCAGCGGCGTACAAGCAGGCTACACTGCTCGCACCGAGCTTTGTGACTGCTGATTGATCGCTACTGGTTGCCAGCCAAAGCGAAGGGCTGACAGCGGTGGATCCCAACACGTTCTCTAATCAAGAGCAGTGATCGAGCGAACGCATAAGTACGCGCTGTACGCGCGCCGGAAGCGGGTGGCGCGCCTGCGGATTGTGCCAGAGAATCGGTGGTGTGCCAGGGGCCAGTGGCCGTACTATGATTGCGCTCAGACACTGGAACGCGCCAAAGAACGCCGCGCGGTCGCGCAGACCGGCACGCTGGAGCACCACTGCATCATCGGCTTCGGCGCGGCGCTGCAGCCCGCCGAGGATCGCGCGTAGCATTTCGGTGGTGAGCGTGGGCGCAGCGACGGCGATCAGCAGCACGTTGGGTGCATCGGCTGCTAGCTGCCCGAGCTTGGCCGCGATTGTCAGCTCCAGGTGCTCTGCGAGCTGTGCCGCCACGAGCAATGTGCGGATGCGCGTAACTTCGAGGTGCGTGCGGGCGCTGCCAAGATCGAGCGCAAAATCGGGTGTGCGGGCGCGGCCCACGGGTTGTGGCTCGTAGCGCAGTACCAGATCTGGCGCGTGGAGCAGCAGATACGCGGTTTCGAGTTCGAGGTGCAGATCCCCCACGCTTTCGCCGACAGCGAGCCGTAGTTTCTTGCGGATCTTGGTGCGGTAGGTGCCAACAAATGCCGCAAAGTGTCGTGAGTTGTGCAGCCAGATACTCAGCGGCGCGCGCAGATCGTGTGGCGCATCGCCAAACAGGCCGTTTAGCAACTCGTCGTTTGTCGTAGCCATACGCACTGCCTCCCGACCACGTTCCGCAACGATGCTGCCGCAAGTGTGCACACCATGCGCTCAACCGCGCCGATATTCCAGCCAATGTACACGAGTTTGCGGTACACGACCGCACCCCTGAACAGGCAACATACCGTGCGTTCGCACAAACGTTTGACGCGATCCGGGATGGGAATAGCACCGTGCGCCGGATATTTGGCCTGCGGATCTGAGCAAAGCACAGCATCGGCGGTGAGCTGCGCCTGCTCAATCGCGGCGCTCATCGCGTGCTTGCCACGGATCGAGCAGGCGCAGACCAGTGTGCGCAAAATCGTCGGTGTTGCGAGTCACAAGTACCATATCACGGTAGCGCGCCGTAGCTGCGATAAGCGCGTCCATGCCACCCATGGTAACGCCGCGCGAGCGGAGGGAGGCGGTCAACTCGCCCGAGACGAGTAATATATCCACATCAAGTGACACAATTCGACCAGCAAACTGGATGAGCAAATCATCGCGTAACCAGATTTCAAGCAGCGTGCGCCTGTTGGAGGGTGGTTTTGCACTGATTCCCGATTGTACTTCACCAATTGTCACAACGCTGAGATACGTCTGGACTACGTCGACCTGATTCATCCATACTACCACATGCGGGTCGGGTTGCGGCTTTACAAATTCGGAGACCACGCATGTGTCGAGCAGGTAGCGAAGCGTCATAGATCCAAATCTCGTATCTCTGAACGCCGATCACGTACAATCTCGATGCCGCTCTCACGTAATGGCGAAGACATAAAGAAATCGCCAAGTTTCTGCTGCGGTGTTGTGAGTTCCCTGTATCTGGCATACCGCATCACCACAACGACTTCTACCCCGTGACGCGTGATAATCTGTGGCCCCTCATCGATTGCACGGTCGATGAGCTCGGAAAGTTTATTTTTTGCCTCTTGTAATTGCCACGCGCTCATTATTTTCTCCTGTCTAGAATGTCTAGATAGTAGCACATATTGCTGTTGGAAACAAGCGGTTTCCGGACAGGAAGCTTTTCAGCGACACGCGTCCACCGCTATTGTTCACACCGTGATCAGGCACGGTGGCAACCGCCGCAGCACAGGTTGTGATTTGACGATCGCGGTGTTGGTTTCGGCGTATTCGATGATCGGTTCAAGCACATCATCGAGCTCGGTCATCGAGCGCACGACGATCCGCATGACATAACAATCGTCGCCGGTTACTTTGTCGCACTCGATACACGCCGCCGTCGCCGCGATCAGCTGCTGTACGAGATGCAGCTTGCCCGGCATCGGTCGCACGCGGACGATCGCCTGGAGTGGGTACCCCAGCAGGTGCGTATCCGCCGTGATCGTGAACGCGGTGACCACACCGCGCTCGACGAGCCGTTGGATACGCTCCGCTACCGCCGGTGCCGAGAGCCCGACGTGCTGGCCCAGCGCCTTGAGCGACATGCGTGCGTCTGCGGCCAGCTGTGCAATGATCCGCTGGTCGATCTGGTCAATCATACGATTCGTTGGTCATTCGTCTATCTGGCTATTATGCAAAACCAAAAATGAAAAACACACTTGAAAAGCGCTGTAAATTGTGGTTCTACCCGAGTATACTCAACCAGTATTCGCGTGTCAACAGGTACAATTACAATGGATACAACACGGCGTGCGGCGGCCGAGATGACGGCGGCGATGGCGATTCTGGGGACGATCGGCTGGTTTGTGCTGGTTTCGGGGCAATCGGCGTTGCAGGTAGTATTCTGGCGCTGTGCGTTTGGTGCGGTCACGCTGCTGATCATCTGTGCGGCGCTGGGGCTGTTTCGCACGCGCATCGGTTGGCGCACGCTGGGTCTTGCGGCGCTCGGCGGCGTGGCGATCGTGCTGAACTGGGTGCTGCTCTTCAGCGCCTACAAACACGCCTCGATTGCGGTGGCGACGGTAGTGTACAACGTGCAGCCGTTCATCCTGGTGCTATTTGGCGTGCTGGTGTTCAAAGAACGGCCGACGGTCAGCAAGCTGGCGTGGCTGGCGCTCGCGTTTGGCGGTGTGGTGCTGATTGTGCTGGCGAAACCGGCGACAAGCACGGAGGGCGATTACCTGCTGGGGATCGTGCTGGCGCTGTGTGCTGCGCTGGGCTGGGCGATCGCAGCGGTGATCACCAAGCGGCTGGCAGGTACCCCGCCGCACCTGATCGCGCTGGTGCAGGTGGTGGTTGGCACACTGATGCTGGCACCCTTTGCCGAGCTTCAGGTATTGCCCAGCGCAGCGGGGACGTGGGCGGTGCTCGTCACCCTTGGTGTTGTACACACCGGGCTGGTGTACATTCTGATGTACGGTGCGATCCAGAAGCTGGCGACACATGTGCAGGGGGCGCTGTCGTTTGTCTATCCGGTCGTCGCGATCCTCGTCGATGTCGTGGCATTCGGGCGCACGATCCAGCCGATCCAGATCGTCGGCGCGGTGGCGGTGCTGCTGGCGGCAGCGGGTACGACGCTCGGCTGGTCGTGGCGCCCGGCACGGCAAGAAGCAACGGCAAAACCGTGAGGCCAGAGCGCAGCCAGCGCAAAACGCGGAGAGGTTGCGCCCGGCTGACCTCACCCCCGGCCCCCACCCCGAGACGGAGAGGGGGAACGCAACGGGACGCCAGGCCAGTGGGGGACCTCACCCCCTGGCCCCCGCTCCGAGACGGAGGGGAGGAACGCAACGGGACGCCAGGCCAGAAGGAATACCCTGGTACAACTCCAGATTGAAGACGTACACGGCGAGCCATATCAATATTGTGCGCCTGGGGAGCATGGTGTGCGCGCTGCGGGCGTGTGCGGCGGTCGTCCCGCCTTCAAATACACGCGCATCGAGATCACAGGTGGGCTGGAATGGCTCGCCGCAGCGAAACGATCGAGGATCCTGAGCGCGGCTACAATGGGCGCGTTTCGCGAGCGGCATTGCTCGAAGCAGGCCAGATTATTACCACGCAGTTTCTTCGTAACCTGCCGACCTTAGCGGCTGCCTGATGCTGGTGCCTGGACGCAATCCGGAACTCGCTCTTGCGCGATGGTATTCAGGGCGTGTCACGTTCATAACCACATTGCGTCCGCAGACGGTTATCAAGGATGATGCCATCACAGTGCTTTTACGCACGCAGGTCGAGCCGACCTTTATTACAATCAACGAAGCCAACTTCTGGCAGCGTACTGCGCTCGATGCCAACTTCTGCGTAGTCTGCTTTCCGATCTCAGATGCCCGAGTAACAGTCATCGAATCACGCATGCGCTGCATCGTGCGTCTGTGCCGTGGGATGACCTGCGTGAGAAACTAATGGCGAATCTCGCTAATGCGCAGACATCCGCCGCCTGCTCATGCGCGCTGTCACCTGGATCAAGGGGCATGGCGTATACGCATCTGCTTATTCTCCAACACCAGCGTGCCGGTGAAGGTTGGCCGTTGGGCTGCTCAATTTTCTCGCCTTATTATTCACTGACTGAACAGCTTCTGCTCGTCATACTGTGGGTGTTTATGGTATCATGATAACTGAGCAGATAACGTTTTACAGGAGTACGCTATGGTGAACAAACTGCTCGTGACACGCGACCCAGATATTCTCGGTGGAACTCCCGTGTTCACGGGTACGCGTGTTCCGGTACAAACACTGCTTGACTATTTGGCGGAGGGTGATGCCCTCGATGTGTTTCTCGATGATTTTCCGACCGTCAGCCGTGTGCATGCGCTTGCAGTTTTGGAGTTTGCAAAACAACTGTTAGTGTTACAAACCTATGCATATTCTGCTTGACGAGTGCCTTCCGCGCAAACTTAAACGCTCACTTTTTGAGCATCACGTGGTCACAATTTCCGAACAAGGGTGAGCAAGTATCAAAAATGGTGCGTTGCTGCGGTTGGCTGAACCAGTTTTTGATATTTTCATCACCGCAGATCAGAACCTTCAGTATCAACAAAATCTTCAGTCGTCACAGCTTGGCATTATCGTTCTGGTTGCGCGGAATACACGTTTTGAAACCCTCCTCCCATTGAAGCCACAGGTTCTTGCAGTAGTACAAACGATCCAATCTGGCGATGTCGTGCGTATTACAACCTAGCGGCGCAACCTTTCTGGTAACGGCGCTAGACGCTCGGCGGCGGTTCGGTCGCGCCGCGTAGTGTCTCGATCGCCGTCTGCCAGCCATCAGGATCCGGCACATACCAGGCGATCGAGTCGGCCACGCCATCGGCGACAAAATGCACTTTGAGCAGTTTGTAGGGCGTGGCTTTGCCCAGATGGCCGTGGGTGAAACTGATCTCGCTGATGGTGCTGATCGGGATGCGTAAATCCTTCTGTGGCACAAACATAAAGAAGTGGAGCTGCTCGCGGGTGAGCACCAGCGCACCGTTGCCGCGCACTTGCCAGACCCCCACCGACTCGCGGCCGAGGCTGAGCGCGCGCAGATCGCTGCGGACAATTGCAGCGGGGGCATAGACTGCATCGATGCGCGCCTGGAGTGGGCCACGAATCATCTGGAGCGTAAATCGCGCGAGTACGCTCGACACGACGATCATGCTCACGACGCTGAAGAGGATCAGCGCAGTCACGAGCGCTATCGCTTCTGTGGTGCTCATGCGCGTTGCCTCGGCGCTATTGCGCATTGACGGGACGCGGCAGTCTGCGTCCGCACCGGGTATGGATTGGCAAGCGATGCGTCATTCATGGCCGCAGTATGCGCCGATCTGGCGGTCACGTCAAGCAGCGCGGCAGCTGTTTCTGATCGGGTTGCGATTGGATGGTGAGGCGGGCATACAAACAGTGGATGGTCAATCAGTTTTGATGTACGATCGCGTACGGCACAATTGACTGAATGATGGTTTGCA
>JAYUYF010000368.1:0-4295 GCA_043752605.1 Roseiflexaceae bacterium | reverse complement strand
TGAGTACAACACCAGATCTGCTTGAACGTACACAGTGGGATCTGGTGCTTGCATCAAATTCACCGCGCCGTCGTGAATTACTAGCTTTGTTCAATATCCCATTTCGAGTTCTTGTTGGGGAGCCAGATGCTGAGGAGTCGGTGGCACCTGCGCCGCCAGCAATCCAATCGTCATTACCACTACTCGATCTACCGATGCTTGATCATCCCGTGCTGCGCGCGTGGCGAAAACTTGATGCGACGTGTGCGCTGGTGCCGGGGGCTATTGTCATCGCGGCAGACACGATTGTGGTGCTTAATCATCAGGTGCTCAACAAGCCAATAGATACACACGATGCACAACGTATGCTCCGGCTCTTGAGCGGTCGAGTCCATACCGTGTACACCGGTATTGTTGTTGCTGATACGCGCCGTTATCGGGCCGGTGGCGTATCGATAGACGGGCTGGTGCTCCAGTTGATCAGTAGTGATGTCGTCATTGCTGAACTCGACGATGATACGATCGCAGCATATGTTGCGACTGGTGAGCCGCTCGATAAAGCGGGTGCATATGGCATTCAAGGGCTCGGTGGCGATCTCGTGAAGGCCGTCATCGGGAGTTACACCGGTGTTGTCGGGTTACCACTCGTTGCCCTTCACGATCTGCTTAATACGGTTGGTGTACCCATCGCAGAAGACCCGGCCCGGTGTTATCATCGCTGGTTGCACGCGCAGGGAAAGGAACCATTGCCATGTCCGCCAACATACCCGTAAGGCTGCTGATTGTCGACGACCACCCGTTGTTTCGGCAGGGTGTACGCGCGGTACTCGCAGCGTTCACCGATATCCAGATTGTGGGTGAGGCTTCATCGGGTGAGGAAGCCCTGGCATGGGTGGCAAGCTCAGCAGCGAATGTCGAACCAAATGCTGCACTGGTCGATCTTAACTTACCGGGTATGAATGGGCTTGAGCTCACGCGTGATCTGCGGCGCAGTTACCCGGGCATTGGTGTGATGATGTTGAGCATCCATGAGAATGATGAACAGGCATTTGGGGCATTGCGTGCGGGCGCATCAGCCTATCGTTCAAAAGAAATTAGCCCACGCGAGCTCGCCGAAACGTTGCGGCGCGTGGCGCGTGGTGAGTATGTGATCAATGATATGGTGCTTGAGGAGCCGCGTGTCGCGAGCCGGCTCTTGACGCAGTTTCGCAATTTACCAGATGGTCTCGCGGCGATACCGGAGAACGAGTATCCGCTTTTCACGCCCCTCAGCGATCGCGAAATTGAGGTACTTGAGCGAATCGCGGCCGGTGGTAGCAACCGCGAGATTGCTGAAACATTGAGCATTAGTACGCAAACGGTCAAAAATCATATCTCATCAATTCTGCGCAAGCTTTCGCTGAACGACCGGACGCAGGCGGTGTTGTATGCATTGCGTCGTGGCTGGATCGAGACGCCCGAGCAGTTGCTCGGGAGCTCGACACCAGTAGCGCCTGCGGAAGATGAATAAATCGACGCTATTTGTGCTTCTGGTACTGTATGGGTGCGCCGGTCAATCTTCTCCCCCTGACCCAGTAGCTGACACACCACTGCTGCCGGTGGCTGCCGAGCCGACGGTGCCGCCAGCGCCCACTGCGGTAACTGCTGATGTGCGGCTACCCGGGCGGATTTTGTTTATTCAGCGTGGTGAACTCTGGCTCTGGACAAGTGATCGCGGGCGGCGAGTCGGCAATTTGGGTCGGCTCGCAACACCAGCCTGGTCTCCCGATAGCAATCAAATAGCCGTTGCTCGACTTGGCGAGAGTTTTAGTGATCTTGTGGTACTCGACGCGACCAGCGGCCAGCCGCTCGAAACGCTGACGGCCAATGGCTCGACCGAGCCAGCTACGAGCTACGAACGAATTTTTGCCGTGACGTGGGCTTTTGCGCCGATCTGGTCACCCGATGGTGACGAGATTACGTTTGTTGGTCAGGCCGGTGGGGCGGATGGTAGCCCGGCGCGTGATCAGGCGCTCGGGCTCTTTGCGCTGCCCGTGACCGGTGGCGAACGCACGCAATTGCTGATTGACGATGGCAACATTGGGCGGGTGAGCTATGCACCGGGTGGTACACTGGTCTTTGATTTTACACCGATGGGGGAAAATCAGGTGCCGGAACTACGGCGCTATACGCCAACAACGGGTGCGGTGGAGCCGATCGTCGGTGCACCACCCGCGAGTTATGATCCGATTGTGACGCCCGATGGCCGCGCGATTGTATTCGCCACGCGCACGCAAGATGGTACTGATCTGTATACGTTACCGCTCGCGGGTGGTACACCGCAACGATTGACAGCGTTGCGGCAGGCGCGGGCACCGGCTATCGCACCGGACGGGACACAACTGGCGTTTCTGGCGGCGGCTGCGGGTGCGAGTAATTTTGACCTGTGGATCGCCGATCTGCGTGCGGCGGCAGATGGCTCGTTGGCGATTGGTGAGCCGCGCCAAGTGACGCGTGGGCTGCGCATCGATCCGGGTTCGCGGCTGGCGTGGGGGCCGTGACACGCCACATTCTGCATGTTGTGCAACTGTATGATCCGGTCAAGAGCGGTGCGGCGCGGTATTTTCACGAGATCGGTGCGCGGCTGGTACGCGAGGGGCACCGTGTGACGGTGCTCGCAACCGACGCGCACGATCTCGAGCATCTGTGGATGGCAGGGCGACGATGGATCGCTGAACCCGAGACGATCATCGATGGGGTGCGCGTGGTGCGGCTCGCAACCCGGCGCGCACCCGGACCAGCGCTCGTATACCCGGCATTACGGCGGATGATGCTTGAGATCGCCCGCATACCAGGGACGACGCCGCTCCTGCGGCAGCTCGCACAACTCACCCCCACGCTTCCCAGACTGGGCGCATTGCTGCGTAGCCCGAGGTTTGCTGATGTTGCGCTGGTACACGCGGCCAATATTACGCTCGATTTTATGCTATTGCCCGCGCAGCATTTTGCAGCGGCGCGCAGTATTCCCTTTGTCTGTACGCCATTTGTGCATCTGGGTGAGCCTGAGCACGACACGATCCGGCGCTATTACACGATGCGTCATCAGATCGATCTGCTGCGGCGCGCCGACCGAACCTTGACGATGACCAATATCGAGCGTGATGCACTGATGGAACGCGGTGTTCCTGCTGAGCGACTACACACCGTCGGCGCGGGTGTCGATCCCGCTGACGTGACAGGTGGTGACGCGGTGGGCTTTCGTGCTGAACACCAGATCGCTGGATCAATAGTACTCTTTATCGGCTCGCTGGCGCGTGATAAAGGGGCGATCGACACCGTCGAGGCGATGCAGCACGTCTGGGCGCGCGGTGGCGATGCGACGCTCGTGCTGATTGGCGCGCCACTCCAGCATTTCTCGGCATACATCGAACGACTGACAGCGACGACGCGTGCCCGGCTACGGATTCTTCCGTACGCGAGCGATACCGTGCGGCGCAATGCGCTGGCGGCGGCCGATGTCTTTGCTTTGCCGTCGCGCACCGACTCCTTTGGGATTGTTTATCTCGAGGCATGGTGCAACGGTCTGCCGGTGATCGGGGCGCGGGCGGGCGGTGTGCCGGGCGTGATCCGGGATGGGGTGGACGGGTTGCTGGTGCCGTACGGTGATCCGACGGCGTTGGCGGCGGCGCTCGACCGGCTGTTGCGCGATGCTGCATTGCGGCGGCAATTTGGCGTGGCTGGTCGCGTGCGTGCATTGGGAGAATATACGTGGGATGCCGTATATGAGCGGGTGCGCGCGGTATATGGTGAAGTTGGGGTATAGATTGCCGGTCACATATCTCGTGGTGTCGCGACGCACGCGGCAGGGAACGGTTTACCAGTTAACGGGTTTGCCGCGTGCGCGGCGCAGGGCCCGATTGATGACACGGCGCGCGATGTAGAGCCGCCGGTCGAGCGCACTGAGGCGCGGCAGGTGGGCGCTGAGACGTTCGACACTACTCCAGGCGGAGGAATGGCGCAGGTTGAGGATCGCGCGCATGGGAGCAAGGGTGCGCAATCGCTCGCGGAGTGTGTAGGCTTCAACCGCCAAGACTGCGTTTGCGTGCCCCGTAGCATCTGAACCAGTCGGGCGAGCAGCAGCGCGTGCGATCGCCACGTCGAGCTGCTGGCTGATACGCGTGCTCATTGTAGCAAGCGTGAAATCGGCTGTGATGCGCGCCCGACCGGCAGCACCCAGTTGCGTGCGCCGTCGCGGATCGGCGAGCAAGTTGCTTAGCGCGTCAACATATGCGGCCATTTCGTCTGGCCCGGGTGGAATCAATATGCCACAATCTGGT
>JAYUYF010000367.1:0-4297 GCA_043752605.1 Roseiflexaceae bacterium | reverse complement strand
GCGCGGGCCGCGCTCGATGCTGCCCGCCCGGCGCTCGCCGCTACGCCGCTGGCCGCGCTGGCGCAACGCTTTGGGTTGCGTGCGTTCGAGCGCGATGTCCTGCTGGTCGCGCTCGCACCCGAACTCGATCTGCGCTTCGAACGGGTCTACGCATTCATCCAGGATGATGTCTCGCGGCGGCGGCCGTCGGTCGATCTGGCGCTGCGGTTGCTGTGCGCCACCCCCGCCGCACGCCTCGCACACCAGCGCTGCTTCGAAGGCGCAGCACCGCTGGTGCGCCATCAGCTGCTGACGCTGTTTGACGATGGCCAGCGGCGGCCTGCCTTGCTCGCGCGTTCGCTCAAACTCGACGACCGGATCATCGCCGCGCTCCGCGACGAGGATCCCGCCGTCGACCCACAGATCACGGCGTTTGCTGCGCTGCTGGCCCCGCAGCGCGCGCTGGCGACGCAAATTGTGCCACCCGCGATCTGTGCACAGGTGCGCCGCGCGCTGGCTGAGCCGGTGCTGGTCGGCATCGCGGGCGGCTACGGTAGCGGCCGCCAGGCGCTGATCGAGGCGGTGTGCGCCGAGACGCAGCGCGCGCTGCTGTGTATCGATGTGCCGCGGCTGGTGGCGCAGGATCTGGCCACGACGACCACGCCGCCCGCCGAGATTGCGGCGCGGCTGGTGCGCGAGGCGGCGCTGCGTGATGCGGTGCTGTTGTTCCAGGGCGCGGGTGCGGCGTTTGCCGAACCGGGCAACGATCTCTGGCGGCGCGCGTTGCTCGATGCGCTCGCTACGCACAGCGGCCCGGCTTTCCTGGCGCTCGATGCGGGCGAGGAGCTGCGCAGCGCGCGACCGGGCCTGGCATACCAGCATATCGAGTTGCCAGCGCTCAGCTACAGCGGCCGCGAACAGATCTGGCAGCAGCGCCTCAACGGGGCCAGCCCCGGGCCGGTCGCGCTCGCGGCGCTCGCCAGTACCTTTCGCCTCAGCGGTGGCCAGATCCGCGATGCCGTGGCGCACGCGCGGGTGGCGGCCAGCTGGCGTGGTGATGCGCCGCCAACGCCCGAAGACCTCGCCGCCGCCTGCCGCGCCCAGTCGCGCGGCGCGCTCGAGACACTGGCGCGCAAGGTGCCGAGCAATTATACCTGGATCGATCTGGTGCTGCCTGCCGACCAGACGCGCCAACTGCGCGAAATCTGCCTCCAGGTGCGCCACCGCCGTACTGTGCTCGAAACGTGGGGCTTCGAGCAGCGGCTGGCGATGGGCAAGGGTGTGAATGTCCTGTTTGCCGGGCCGAGCGGCACGGGCAAGACGATGGCGGCCGAGATCATCGCTGCCGATCTCGGGCTGGAGCTGTACAAAATCGACCTGAGCAGTATGGTCAGCAAATACATCGGTGAGACCGAAAAGAACCTCGACCGCGTGTTCACCGCCGCGCGCGAGGCGAATGCGATCCTGTTCTTCGACGAGGCCGACGCAATCTTTGGTAAGCGTAGCGAGGTCAAAGACGCGCACGACCGTTACGCAAACATCGAGGTCGGCTACCTGCTCCAGCAGATGGAACGCTACGATGGTGTGGTGATCCTGGCCACCAACCTGCGCAAGAACATGGACGATGCCTTCATCCGCCGGTTGCACGTCGCCGTCGAGTTCCCCTTCCCCGAAGAGGCCGACCGGCTGCTGATCTGGCGCAAGGTGTTCCCCGCGCAGGCACCGCTGGCAGGTGATGTCGATCTGGCATTTGTGGCAAAGCAGTTCAAGCTGACGGGCGGCAACATCCGCAATATCGCGTTGCTGGCGGCGTATCTGGCGGCAGACGAGGGCGATACGATCACGATGCGCCACGTGATGCGCGCGCTCAAGCGCGAATATCAGAAGCTTGGCAAGCTGGTGACCGCCGCCGAGTTTGGTATTTATTTTGATCTGACGCGCGCCGAGCCCGCCCGATGAGCGGTCACGCGCCGCCGCAGGCTACGCCCGCCACGCCGCAGCATACTGCGGAGCCGGTGAGCACACCCGAAACCGAGAGCGCCGCACCGACGCCGGGGTTGCCCGCGCACCTCGGTGCGGTGCAACGCGCCCAGTTGCTGCGGCTCAATCGCAGCGTGGGCAACGCCGCCGTGAGCCGTGTGATCGCGCAGCGTCAGGCAGCGGAGCAGTCGGCGGTCACACCCGAGCAGAAGGCGGCTGCGCTGGCCAAAGCCGCCGCCGCCGAAGACCTCGCCAGCGGCACCAGCGCCACCGGCGCGACGCAGGCCAGCACAAGTGTCAGCGCAGCCCAGGGTGAACGGGCTGTCGCGCAGAGCGCCCGGCAGCAGACGCGCACCGCCAGTGGTGCGGCGAAGAACGCAGCACAGACGGGTGCCCGCGCAAAACCCGCCGCGCTCGCCCGCCCACAACGGCGCGATGGGCCGATTGCTACACCACCGGCCAGCGCGCCCGCCACCGGCACATCGCCCGCCCACGCTGGGCAGGATGCCGCATTCCAGGCTGTGGTGGCCAAAACCCGCCGCGCGGGTGCGCAGCAGCGCCGCCATACCCCGGCCGCGCAGAAGGCGACGCAGGCGCAGGCTGCGGCGGTCTCACCCGCCGCCGAACTGGCCGGGCAGGCGCAGGACGCCGCTGTGGGCAAGGTGGCGGCCGCGCCGACGCCCGAGTTCAACGCGGCGGCCTTTAAAGCCAGACTGATGGTTCGGATCATGGCACTCGCACCCAAGAACACCGAAGAGGCCGACAATTTCAAGAGTTCGGGTAAGCTCGCGGGTGTCAAAGGCGACATGCAGGGCGGCATCGCGCAGGAGCAGCAACGCGCGGCCGGGCCGACCGCACAACAGACTGCCGCTGCGCCCAACCCTGGCGATGCGCAGCCCAAAGCCACGATGCCGCTGCTGCCCGAGCAGGCCGGGCCGCCACCAGCCCTGAACGCGCAGGGTGCAGCCCCCAAACCACGCACGGCGCAGGAAGTCGAAGCGCCGATCCGACAGGCACCACAACAGATAGACCAGCAGCTGGGCGCGGCGGGGGTCAGCGAGCAGCAGCTGGCCGAGTCGAACGAGCCGGCCTTCCAGGGCGCGCTCGATGCGCGCAGCGCGGCGAAGCAGAGCGCGGCCGAGACGCCGACCGCGTTTCGCCAGCAGGAACAGGCGCAGCTTGCGGGTGTGCAGGCCGACGCGAGTAGCACAACCCAGGGCAGCCTGGCGGGGATGCACGCCGGGCGCGCGGGTATCCTGGCGCAGGTGGCTGGTCAGCAGACCCAGACCAGAACCCGAGACGAACAGGAACGCGCGCGCGTCGGTGGTGAGATCCAGGCGATCTACGCCGAGACAAAGACGGCGGTCGAGGCGAAGCTCGGCGGGCTCGATGCCAGCGTCGATGCGGCCTTCGACCGTGGTTCGGCCGCCGCAAAGACGACCTTCGAAAACTATATCGCTGCCCGTATGGACGCGTACAAAGAGCGGCGTTACGGTGGCTGGTTTGGCTGGGCGCGCTGGGCCAAAGACAAGATCGCCGGGATGCCCGCCGCCGTCAACGCGTTCTACAGCGAAGGCCGCGCGCTGTACCTGCGCGAGATGGATGCGGTCGTCGGCAATGTCGCGCAGATCGTCAGCAAGACGCTGAGCGAGGCCAAAGCCGAAGTGGCGCGCGGGCGGCAGCGGATCAAGGAATATCTGGCCGGGCTACCGACCAGCCTGCGCCAGATCGGCGACGAAGCAGCGGCGGGTGTCGATGATCAACTGAACGGGCTTGAGGACGCGATCCGCAACAAGGAGCAGGAGACCGTCGACCGGCTGGCCCAGAAGTACAACGAGAACCTGCAGGCGATCGACGCACGGATCGAAGAATGCAAAGCCGCGAACAAGGGTCTGGTCGATAAAGCGCTTGATGCGGTCGTCGGCGTGATCAAGACCATTCTGGCGCTCAAGGATATATTGCTCAACGTGCTGGCGCGCGCCGCCGATGTGATCGGCACGATCATCAAACATCCGATCCAGTTCCTCGGCAATCTGATCAGCGGCGTCACGCAGGGGCTGCAACTGTTTGTCAGCAATATTGGTGAACACCTCAGGAAGGGATTGATGACCTGGTTGTTTGGCGAGGTGGCCAAGACCGGCATCGAGATGCCAAAGAGCCTCGATATCAAGGGCATCCTGACGCTGGCGATGCAACTGCTCGGCATGACCTGGGATTTCATCCGGGCGCGCGCGGTCAGGCTGTTTGGCGATCCGGCGGTCAAGCTGCTCGAAGGCAGCTTCGATGTGTTCAGGATTATCAAAGACCAGGGTCTCGGCGGGCTGTGGGAATTTATCAA
>JAYUYF010000366.1:0-1586 GCA_043752605.1 Roseiflexaceae bacterium | reverse complement strand
GCTACCTGCCGGTCATCGCGCCACTGGCGGTCAGCGCGCAGGGCGAGGCGCTCAACATCGATGGTGACCGAGCGGCGGCGGCGATTGCGGCCGCGCTGGGTGCCGAGGTGCTGCTGCTGTTGAGCAACGTGCCCGGTTTGCTTGCGAGCTTCCCGGACGAAACCAGCCTGATCGGCCATATTCCGCGTGCGGATGTCGAGCCGTTTCTGGCGGTGGCGCAGGGGCGGATGAAGAAAAAGGTGCTGGGCGCAGCCGAAGCAGTGGCGGCGGGTGTCGGGCGGGTAGTAATCGGCGACGCACGACGCGCGCAGCCGGTGCGCGATGCCCTCGCCGGGTGCGGCACGGTAATCCAGTGAGTGGCGGTGCCGCCACCAGCACAGGGCACCCTGGCTGGCAGCGCACGCTCTGGATCGTGTTTGTCGTGCAACTGATCTCGGCCACCGGTTTTGGCGTCATGTTCCCGTTCCTGACACTCTACGTCGCCGCGTTGGGCACCAACACCAGTCTGCCATTGACGTTCTGGGCAGCCATGGCATTTTCGGGCCAGGCGATCGCAATGGCGATCGCATCACCGTTCTGGGGTGCGATCGGCGATCGGTTTGGTCACCGGCGCATGCTCGAACGCGCGACGTTGGGTGGCGCGTTGATCCTGCTGGCGATGGGCTTTGCGCGCAACGCCGAAGAACTGGTGTTCCTGCGGGTGATACAGGGCATCGTCACCGGCACGATTGCGGCGGTCAACGCGCTGGTGGCGGTGATCGCGCCACGCGAGAAACTGGGCTATGCGCTCGGCATCGCACAACTCGGGCTCTATCTCGGCATCGCGTTTGGCCCGGTGATTGGTGGTATCATCGCCGATCTGGTGGGCTACCGCGCGACCTACGCCGTGACGTCCGCGCTGCTGCTCGGCGCGGGGCTGCTGGTACGTTTTGGTGTGCCTGCGGTGCGTTCGACGGCGAAGAAGCAACGTGGCGCGGGCGATCCGCGCGTCTTGCTTGCGGCTCCGGGCGTGGCTGCGGTGTACGGCGTGCGGTTTCTGGCGCAGGTTGGCCAGGCAATGCTGCTGCCGATCCTGCCGCTGCTGGTTGTCGAATTGTTGCACACTGGCCGTGGCATCAACAGCGCCACCGGATTGTTGATCGGGGTCTCGGCGGGTGCTGCCACGATCACCGCAGTGGCGCTCGGCCGATTGGGCGACCGGATCGGCCACCGCCGGGTGCTGATCGGCGCGGCGTTTGTCGCCGGGCTGGCATTCCTGCCGCAGACACTGGTGACCGAATTCTGGCACCTGCTGGCGCTGACGGTCATCAGTGGTGCCGCCACGGGCGGGATCGTACCCGCGCTCGGCGCGCTACTGGTGCGGCTCACACCGCCTGGTACCGAGGGCGCGACGTACGGGATCGACAATTCGGTCTCGTCTGCCGGGCGCGCCGTCGCGCCGCTGATCGCTGCGGCGATTGTCGAAGTGGCAAGCACGCGCGCGGTGATCGGGCTCAACAGCGTGCTGTTTATCGGCGCGGCCGTGCTTGCACTACTGGTGGTGCCGGTGCTTGCACCACTGCAGAAACAGGCACCGCAATCGTAAG
>JAYUYF010000365.1:0-4301 GCA_043752605.1 Roseiflexaceae bacterium | reverse complement strand
CGCCACCCCGCCGTACAAGCTCGGCACGCGCGGCGGCGGCATCGGCAGGCGGCACATCAAGCACCTGCACCACCAGCCGGTCACCGGCCTGCTGTTGTACCAGCACCGCCAGATCACGGGCGAGCTCGCGCCCACCCGGACCGACCGTGCCATCTGTGCTGCGGAACGGCGCGATATAGACCGCAAACTGATTGATTGGCGTATCCGGCAGCAGCCGCGGCAACTGTGCGAGCACCAGGATCGTCAGCAGCAGGGTAAACAGCGCTACACCCGAGCGCCGGGTGGCGAGACCACGCAAGCGACCGACGAACGGTGTGCGAACGCTGACACTATCTTCGGGGAGCGGAATCTCCTGACCACTCGGGTCGATTATCGTTGCATCGGCCGGATCGCGTGCTTCGAGTGCCGCCCCGAGACGTTTTCGTACCCGCCCGACGCGCCGCCGCCCACGCGGCACAAACGCCAGCCCCAGCAGCACCAGCAACGCCACCAGTGCCAGCAATACTCCTGGTTCCATCACGCCTCACCCTGCACCAGCCGCACCACCAGATCGGTCAGCTGTTGCGGGTTGAACGGAGCCATGAGACGCTGGGTCAAATCGAGTTGATCGGCCAGCACTCTGTCGCGTTCGCGTGTAATAATCGCACCAATCGGTGTCGGCCGTTCGGTTGAGTGCAATACCTCGAGCATCTCGCGCAGTGTTCCTTCGAGCCGCAGGTCAATCAAGACGGCAGCAATCTCGTGTTCCTGCGCAAGCAGCGCGTGCATTTCGGGCAGGCCGGGTGCCTCAAGCGGGCGGTAGCCAGCGGTGCTCAGCGTTTTCATCGTGACCGCGCGCAAGGCATCATCATTGCCGATCACAAGCACCACCAGCGCGTGCTGATCACGCCGTTCGTGCCCGATATCAAGCCCATCTTCTGCGCGCGCATCGATCGCATATGTACTACCGGGCTGCTGCTTGGCAAAGCGCTTCATCTCGGCCGCCACCCGACTGATATCTTCATAGCTCGCAAAACTGCGATGCTGATTAGTGACCGCACCAATCGAGATCGATGTGATCGGGAAGCGCCGTGGCACACCCTGGCGATCGATACCCTCAATAAACCCGCGCGCCAGATCACTAGCATCATACAGCGTCCGCACGCGCACATCAAAGCGGGTAATAATTTCGCGCGCAATCGGATCGATAAAATCAGGGGTTGTCAGCACTGAAAAATCATCGCCGCCGATATGACCAACAAAATCATTACCGCTACCGTGCTCGCGCGTCACCTCAGTGATAATTTCGGCAACCTGTTTGATCGCGCGGTCACCACGTGCCGGGCCATAAGTATCATTAAACGCTTTAAAATTATCAATATCGACATACAATAGCGCAAATAATCCTTCTGCGCGCAAACGATGATTAATCTCTTCAGTGAGCAAGATGTTGCCCGGCATACCTGTGAGCGGGCTAAGTACCGGGCGTTGTGCAGCGCGCCGCAGGTGGCCACTTATCCGTGCGAGTAGTTCGGCCATATTGAACGGCTTAGTGATATAATCATCCGCACCCGTCTCAAAGCCACTGACAACATCGCCTGGCGTCGATTTGGCAGTCAGAATAATCATCGGCAGATGTGCAATTCGTGTATCATTCCGCATCTGCCGAATCGCTTCGTACCCATCCATCTGCGGCATCATCAGGTCAACAATAATCAGATCGGGCACATGTTCCTGCGCCATTCGGATCAGTTGATCACCGTTGACCGCTGAGGTAACCTCGTAGTTGTTGTTGCGCAGCACGAGCTCGAGCAGCTTACGGACTTCGGGCTCATCATCTGCTATCAGAATGCGTTTCGCCATCGGGTTATATCACCATCTGTGCATACAACTGATCGAGAGTCAGATCGTGCCGTACCGTCTCGGTCGATTCAAGCGTAAGAGTCGCGGCGCTGACACCGAGGCGTACCGCTTCATCAACCGGTATTCCATTGAGCATACCATAAACGACAACCGCCGTCAGCGCATCACCCGCGCCAGTCGGATCAATGATCTCAATTGGAATAGCCGGTACGTGCCCGCTCGTCGCGCCCGTCGCATAGACCAGACCACGATCGGCCATAGTAATGATCACCGTGCCGACACCGAGCGCGAGCAGGTGTTTGGCAGCCAGAATACCACCGGTCACATCACTGATTGGCATCTCACTGAGCACTTCAGCTTCGATCAGGTTTGGGGTGATCAGCGCAAATGCACCAATGATCGGTCGGTAGCGTAGTGCTGGTGCGTAGGCCACCGGATCAAGCGTCAACGGCACACCCGCTGCCGCGCATATCGTCCGAACCAGCGCCGCGCTCGCCAGCGGGACGTTCGCATCGAGCACTACCATCCGCGCCGATTGCAACATGGTAGTATGACGCTCGATGTACGCTGGCGTCAACTCGCCGACCGTAATCGTATCATCGATACCCATCAGCAACTCGCCATCACCGCCAAGCAGCGCGATATAGGCTGCCGAGCGATGATCACAGCTCATCAGCATGTGATCGGTGTCGACGCCCGCGCGTTCGGTGTGCTGAACGATCGCTGTGCCAAAGTCATCTGCGCAAACAACACTCAGCAGCGAGACCGACATCCCCAGCCGTGCCAGATTTTCGGCGATATTGCGCGCGCAGCCACCTGCGCTGATCCGCACGTCACCCGGGTTTGATGTCCCCATAATGACATCGCCCGCGCCACCAACACGTCCTTTGATATCGAGGCACGCCGCGCCGATTACCACGACTTCGGACGCGTCATCTTTTTGGCGCACCGGCATCTCCCTTTCCATTGGCGGATGGTTTGACAGGCAGCGGCTCGTTCAACAACATTTCCAGCGGGTCGGGAGCGGCGAGGATGGTATTCACGATATCCTCGGTGATTGGCACACCGGCAGCGCGCAACGCATCGAGCAGCGCAGACACACGCGCCGCCTCGGTCTCGGCTTCGGCGCTGCCAGTCAGGCGAATACGTGTCGCTTCGCGTTTGGCATCGAGCTCGCGCGCCCGGTTCTCGCGCTCTTCATTACGCGCTGGATCAGCGTTGCGAAAGCGATCTTCGGCCACTTCGAAATGGTCAATCTTGGCGTCGGTGACCTCGATCCCCCAGCGACGCGTAAGATCGTGCAATTCCTGCCGCACCGCTTCCGAAAGCCGCTCGCGGCTGCTCCAGGCTCCCACCGCATTCTGCGCCTCGCGGTACACCACCTTGCGGACGATATCATCGACTTCGGCCTTCATCTGACGCGCCAGCAGCGTCTCCCAGAAGGCGGTATCGAGCCGCGCCTGGTCAAGATTGCGCCCCATCTCGCGGGCGACTTCGTTCTGGATTCGTCCGCGATTGGGGATATTGCCGAGCGCAAATTGCGGCCGGGTTTTATCCACACGGTAGCGGATCTGCACTTCGACCGAATCGACGTTGTGTGTACCGCTGGTGTTGATCTTTTCGACGCGCACATCCTGGCTCAGCTCATACAGCGGAATCGTCGCGACCGGCCGTTCGAGCAGCGGCACGAGCGGTGGCGCGAATGGCGGATTCAGCTGGCGCAAATTGCCGCTGAAGAACTGCGAAACGAGCACCGCGTGATCCTCGGGTACCGGCACGGTGTTTGTCGAGACCCAGCGTACAAAACCGAGCAGCAACAACCCAAAAACCAGCGGGAATGCGACCGCACCAAATCCATCAAGCAATTGCTGACCGGCAAAGTACGCCGCAGTCACCGAGAGGATACCCGACATCACCGCCAGGCTGCCGATCTCGTTCCAATCGCCATTGAGCGAGATCACCAGCCCGATCGCCATAATCACGACCGCCAGAAAGGTGACCAGATCATTCTGTGGCACATATAAGTAGATAATGATCAGCGAGACAAACATGAGCGTCAGAACAGCGGAACCCGCAATGTTTTTCGTCGGCACGTCAGACCTCCAGCAGTATCTTCAACTTGCGTGATGCAGCAGCAAAAGCGGCAATTCCATCGCGGAGCGCGTATCGCTCGGCGATCAATGGTGTGGTGGCGATCAGACCGCGCTCCAGCAGCCGCAGCGCGGGGGCAAACGGGCCACAGCGGCTGCCGATGAGTTGTACTTCATCGACAACCAGCCGCGTCAGATCGATCGCCGACTCGGCCGCAAAGGTGCTCTGGAGCACCAGCCGCCCACGTGGCCGCACCAGATCACGTGACAGCGCCAACCCGGCCGGGTTGCCAGTACAATCGACGACAACATCAAACGGTGCTGCCGCGCGGGTAGCGGAGCCATGCGTGCGAATGCCCAGGGCAGCCA
>JAYUYF010000364.1:0-1588 GCA_043752605.1 Roseiflexaceae bacterium | reverse complement strand
CACGCGCACCGCCGCAATCTCGCCGGCGAACCCCACCAGCAGGCTGCGCAATTCGCCCTCGATGCGCGTCCGTGCCGCCCCGCTCGCCGCGTCGCGCCGTGCGACCAGTGCCTGCGCCTCGGCCTGCACCGTGGCCCACCGCCGACGCAACGGCAGCATCAGCACCGGCTCGACAATCAGCAGGATATCGTCGCGACTGGTGTAGTGCATGCCAAGCTTCGCACGCGTATCTGGGTCAAGCGAGCGCTCGAACAGCGTGCCCAGGATCGCGGGCTCGATGCTCGACCAGTCTAGGTCGCTTACCTTGACGAGCCTATCCAATGCATCGCTATCCAGCTCCAGCACCGTGTCGTCGTCGAACAGCCGCCCGTTGAAATGCGGAATATCGCTGAGCGAGTAATAGCCGCCGCTGGCCATGGTGCGAAACAGCGTGCGCAGCTCGGAAGCGAAGATCGCCGGGCGCGTCCGCGTGCTGGCCACCAGGCGCGAAAAGATCTTGTTTGGCAGCAGCCCGGTATCTTCGGCGAACAGACAGAACAGCAGCCGGATGAGGAAGTGTGCGATCTGCGCCGGGGGCTCCCCCCACTTGCGCAGGTGCGTCGCGAGCTGGGCAAAGTCCTTCGCCGCCTGCGCGGTGACCTGCGCGGTGGTCTGCGGCGCGCGGAACGCCTCGGGCGCGACGAACACATTGCGCAGGCGCTGGAGCCCGGCAGGCGTCAGCAGGTCGTCCAGTGTAATCTCAATAATCTGCTTGACCGTATTCGTGAAGTTGGTATGGATGACGATCGTATCGAAGTCGCAGACGACCAGTAGTGGCGGATTTTGGAGCGACTCGCGGTACTGGAGCAGCTGCTGGTAGGCCTTGTCGAGGTTGGCATGCTTGCCCTTGTACTCCCAGGCAAAGTGGCCGCGCTTCCAGACATCAGCCCAGCCGCCACCGCCGCTCACCTGCTTCGAAGGTGAAGTGCGACCCGGTCGCATCATCGGCGGGCACGGGATGTTGCAGGAGCGCGCACAGATCAAGAGAGTGCGACTGCGCACCGCTGCGTTCTTTCAGCTGAGATGCGCGCCACCGGCGAACAAATTCCTGCGGTGTGGTCGTCGGTCCGAATGCTTTGGCTAGGTTGATGGCGTGTCCAGGCGCGCAAGCAGCGCAGCAGGTGTCAGTCGCAGGAGGTCGGTGCGATCAAAGTCGGCATCAAAACTCACCAACTCCGCGCTCACCTGACGCGCAGCAACATATTGGTACGCGTCGTCAAAATCGAGCCGCTGGTTTTGCATCACCCCAATAATTGCTACGAATGCGTCAGGGGGCACCGTCACTAATCCTACCGCACCATCCGTAAACATATCGTGGATGAATGCCATGAACGTATCGTACCGCTTGTACCGCCCAAGAATAACACCAAGCGAGTGCAGCGAAAAGTGTGAAAGCATAAGCTGGTGCGACGGCACCGCAGCAAGCAAGCGGCGCACGTCGTCTGCCCGCTCCTGGTCGAGCAGGCGTTCAAGCCAGATATTGGTGTCAAGGAGATACATGATCGTCCGTAGATGGCCACGCACCTGCGGTCATCCACGCGCTCGCCTG
>JAYUYF010000363.1:0-4303 GCA_043752605.1 Roseiflexaceae bacterium | reverse complement strand
GAATCGGGTTGCCGTGCGGGCATGTCGTCCATTTGCCCACCAGCGCCTCGATCCGCTCCTCCATCACCGGCGAAAGCGCGTGCTCCAGCCGCACGGCTTCGTCGTGGATCTGGTGCCATTGCATCCCCATCACATCCACAAGAAAGCGCTCGAGCACCCGATGCCGCCGCACCATCGCTTCGGCCAGCGCAAACCCCTCGGTAGTGAGCGAGATCTCGCCGCGCCCGTCGCGCGCAATATACCCCTGATCTTCCATACGCTGCACGATGTTTGTAACCGTGGGTGCGCTGACATGCATCCATTCTGCTAGCCGCGCACCGATGATTGGCTCGCCACGCGCCGACAGGTAATAGATCACCTCGAGATACTCGCGCATCTTGTCGGTCGGGCCGTCATCCCCCGGTTTGCGCCGCGCGCGCGGTGCCTTTATTGCATCAGCCATCGTCGCCTCCGCTGACTTAGCACGTACAAATAGCTTACGTTTGCACGTACAAATGCTTTACATTCGATATTACTAATAGGCGTTCTATTCAGAAACAGTATACCAGAGGTGTCACGGGTAAGGCAAGTGGTTGTTTGAAAGCGAACTACGGTCGCTGAGATCAGCGCCGCGCCGCGATCCGCAGCGTTTCGAGGTGGATGTCGACGATATCGTTGACATCAACACCGTAGCCGCCAGCCATCGTCACGGCCACGGGCAGCCCGGCGCGCGCACAGGTACCGAACACGAGTTGGTCGCGTGCCGCTAGCCCGGCTTTGGTGAGCTTGAGGCGGCCGAGCCGGTCACGTTCGTGCGGGTCGGCACCGGCCAGGTAGATCGCCAGATCCGCGCGCGAGCGTTCGATCGCCTGCGCCAGGCCTTCGTCGAGCACAGCCAGGTATACCGCGTCGCCGGTGTCATCATCGAGCGCAATATCCAGGTCGCTCTGCTCTTTGTGAAACGGGAAATTCTTTGCGCCGTGGATCGAGAAGGTGAAAATCGTCTCGTCGCCCGCCGCGATCACCGCCGTGCCGTTGCCCTGATGCACATCGCAATCGATCACCACCACGCGCGTGGCGCGCGCGGCGTCTTGCATCGCGCGCGCGGCGATGATACTGTCGTTGAAGACACAGTAGCCCTCGCCATGGTCGGCGTAGGCGTGGTGGGTGCCGCCCGCGAGGTTGGCCGCCACACCCGCACCGCTCAGCGCGTGCTGGCATGCCGCGAGCGTGGCCCCCGACGCGCGCCGCGAGCGTTCGACTATGGCCGGGCTCCAGGGGAAGCCGATCCGGCGCATCTCGCGGTCGGTCATCTGGCCATTGACCATGCGCTGTACGTAATCCAGATCGTGAGCACGCAGGATCTGCGCGTCCGTTGTGGCGGGCGGCTCGACGAGCTCGGCGAAGCCGCTCGCCGCCGCGCGCTCGCGGAGCAACGCGTATTTGGTCATCGGGAAGCGGTGCCCCGGCGGCAGCGGCAACACAAAATGGTCGCTCGTATAGCAGCGCAACACGCGCTACACCGGCCGCAGGTGCTGCACAAAGAACTCGACCAGCGTGTCGTAGCAGCGCACACGGTTTTCGTATTTGAGCACATCGTGCCCTTCGTTGTCGAAGAGGAGATACGCAACATCACGGCCGTACGCACGCAGCGTCGCCACCAGATCGGCCGATTCGGCCTCGACGACACGCGGGTCGTTCTGGCCCTGGATCACAAGCAGCGGGCATACCAGCTGGTCGATGCCAGTGCGTGGCGAGCGCTCGGCGAGAAACGCAGCATCGGTTTGCGGATCGCCCAGCACCAGTGCGAAGTACGGCTTCCAGGTCTCGGGAATGCGCTCGAGAAAGGTCACCAGGTCGTAGGGGCCAAACATCTCGGCGGCGGCACGCCAGAGCTGCGGCGCGCGCGAGGCGAGCATCAAGGTCATGTAGCCACCGTACGAACGGCCGGTCACGGCCGCACGCGTGACATCAAGCCGTGGATCCTTTGGCAAAACGTGCTCCATGGCAAAGATATGGTCGTGCATGTCGCGCCCGCCCCAGTCGCGATCGACCTTTTTCATATATGCCAATCCATACCCCGTGCTGCCCGGCACATTCGGCACAAATACCGCAAACCCGCGCAGCGTGAGCAACTGGATGAGCGGCATCGAAAACCAGGCGAAATCCGGGCGCTCCTGGCTCTGCGGACCGCCGTGGATATAGTAGACCAGCGGGCGCGCGCCAGCAAAACCCAGCGCCGCAGCGGGCAGGTAAAGCCGCGCTGAGACGTATTCACCATCTTGCGAGACAAACGAGGCGTCCTCGCCCGCCGCCAGCAGCGCAGCATCGATACCCAGCACCCGCTCGCGGGTATGCACCTGCGTGCGACCATCGTCGTACTGGCTGATCAGCTGTGTCGGGCTGGTGGCGGTCGCGAAGCTGAAGGTCACGGCTGCGGCCGCCGGATCGTAGCCGACGCCGTTGATCACACCCGCCGCCAGCGCACCCTGGCCACACAGTACGCGCCCGAGCGTCACGCGCTGCGCCGCCGCGTCGTAGCTGGCATCGTAGAGCCAGGCGCAGCCATCGATGTTGTAGGTCAGCAGCAGCCGATCCGCGCCGATCACCGTGAAACCTTCGAGCTCGCCACGGCCCTGGTGTTGTGCGCCCACGACCGGAATTTCCAGCGCCGCCTGGCCCGCCACCAGCCGCACCAGCCCGCCCGCATCGTCAAACACGGCCGCGCGCACCAGCAATGTGCCATCGCCGAGGTAGGCTGCGGCGCGCACATCGGTGAGTGGGACTTCAACGCCGGTACGTGCGGCCATCGGTGTACCGAGCAGCACGCGTTGTTCGCCCGCCGTGTCGCGCTCGTAGACCACGCTGTCCCCCGAGGTATAGTTCGCAATCAGCGCCACGCGGGCTGCGTCATCCGTCGCGGCAGCGGGTAGGAGATCAAATGTGCTGCTGCCCAGCAATGTCAATGAACCCGTGCGCAGATCGCCGCGCCAGGCATCGATCCGTGCCGTGTCCTGCGCGGCGGCGATCATGTACAAGAGGCCACGGTCAATATCGTAGTCGGTGATCCGCACCTGGGCATCCGATAACTGGCCAGCAAACAGCGGCGTGGGGTAGCCGCCCGCGAGCGGGATCGCCAGCGGCTGGTAGCGCTCGTCACCGTTGTTGTCGAGCACGACGACGATAATCCTGAGCGCGGGGAACACCAGAAACGGCTCGCCACCCAGCAGGTCGGGGGTGTGCAGCGCGATACCGGGCGGCAACAGCGGCTCGGGCACGCTCCCGCCGGCGTCCATCACATACAGGCTCAGGCGGCCGCTGAGGTTGCTAATACAGTACAGGCGCTCGCCCACCAGCCGCGGCGAGAGGAACAGCCGCGCCGCCAGCAACGCTTCGGTCTGCATTATTTCACCACCTGGCGGTTCGTGCGCCGCGTGTCCACCACCAGCCGCGCGTGGCTATGCACCATCTGCCAGTCATACGCGCTATGATCGGTGACGATAATCGTACAGTCGGCGATCGCGAGCGCCTGCATCAGATCGGTTTCGGTGGTGTAGCGCGTCTCCTCAACCAGCGCCACCGGCACGTGCGGGTCGTGATAGATCACGTGCGCGCCCTTCTCCTCGAGCAGGTGCATGATGTCGAGCGCGGGCGATTCGCGCACATCGTTGACATCTTTTTTGTACGCCACGCCCAGCACCAGCACGCAGCTGCCCTTCACCGCACGCCCCTCATCATTCAGCACGTCCTGTACTTTTTGCACCCAGTAACGCGGCATGCTGGTGTTGACCTCGCTGGCGAGTTCGATAAAACGCGCGGTATAATCGAGCGTTTTGAGCTTCCACGAGAGGTAGAGCGGGTCGATCGGGATACAGTGGCCGCCCAGCCCTGGCCCGGGCGTAAACTTCATGAAACCAAACGGCTTGGTCGCCGCCGCGTCGATCACCTCCCAGACATTCAGCCCGAGCTTATCGCACATCAGCAGCACTTCGTTGACCAGGCCGATGTTGACCGCCCGAAACGTGTTTTCGAGCAGCTTGACCATCTCGGCCGCCTCCGGGCTACTGACCGGCACGACGCGCTCGATCGCCTGCTCGTATAGCGCCTGCGCTACCCGCATACACGCGGGCGTCACGCCACCCATGACCTTGGGCGTGTTGATCGTCGTCCAGTCGGTACGGCCCGGATCGACGCGCTCGGGCGAGAAGGCGAGAAAATAGTCTTCGCCCACATTGAGCCCGCTGGCCTGCAAACGTGGCAAAATGATTTCGCGCGTGGTGCCGGGGTAGGTGGTGCTCTCGAGCACGATCAGCTGGCCCGGCCG